>JALSLF010000368.1 GCA_026988445.1 Bacteroidales bacterium | reverse complement strand
GTTCCATCAAAATCTTCGGAGCTTAATTCTTGACTGGGGTCAATTTTATTTTTCATCATTTCTACCCGGTCCGGTTTAATATCAAATCCGATTACCGAAACTTTTTTGGCAAATTCCAAGGCAATGGGTAAGCCTACATAGCCTAAACCTATTACCGAGATTTTCTTTTCTTTGGCTTTAATTTGGTTAAACATGCTTTTTATTTAGTTTATACAATTAATTTTGCTCATTTGCTTCTTTTAACGAAACAAATTCTAATGAATAAAACGACAGGTGATCAACTCCTGCTTTTTCCATTGAATCGCGGTAAGCTGCAATTTGTTTTTTCTTTTGTTCAAAAAGTTTATCGTCTGATTTACCTTCACTGTGGCTTTTTAAGTTGTCTTCGTCCATTTTTAAACAGTATGCTTCATCTACTCTAAACTCTTTAACCTTACCAATAACAGATACTTCACTACCAACAATTGATTCGTCAAAACGGCTATCTGATTCAACATGAATATCGGCACTATCTGCAACTAATAAAAGCTTTTTTCCTCCGTGTTTGCATACATGATCTACAATTCCTTTTACTTTTACGGTTTTACCAACAAAATTTGCAGCTTGTGTATCAAAATCCGTAATATTAATTTCGGGAATTTCTTCTTGTTGGTTTTGTTCTGAGGCTTCTACCGTATTTGTTTGCTTGCCAGTGTTGTTTTGTTCTGATTGGCAGGCTCCTAATAATCCTGCTAAGGCTACTAAATAGAATAATCTTCTAATCATGATATAAGGTTTTACGTTAATAATAAATTGTTCACAAAAATACGAAACAATTACTAATGATTTGTAATTATTGATAAATATCATAATAAATATGACTGGGGGACAAAAATAGATGATTAAACAAATGCATTAAATCAATAGTTGCATCAGGAAGGAATTAATCGCACAATTTAGTTTAAAAATGAAAAATATTAATTTTTAACCCGGTTATAATCATATAATCTTCAACATCTTCTTCGGTATCCATGTCGCCGGTTTCAATAAACCAGTTAGTTTCTACTTTGTTTCCGGCTTCACCGTATTGTTTTAATAATCTTAAAATAAATAAAATATGCTTTGAGGAGCTTGTATTAACATAACTCAGCTTAAAATTAAAAGTAATGGGTTTTTTAGATTTCATAAATTCAACCAGCCAATCATATATGGGTTCGTAAAACTGACTGGTTTCCTCTAAATAAGACTCTCCTGCTATTTCACAAATACCGGTTGATGCATCAAGTTTTACCGTGGGTCTAAAATGTGAACCTGATTTTGCTTTTATTTCTAAATTTTCCATTAAGTGCAAAATTTATTAATATTCTTTTGAGAGTTCTGCCGAAATTATTAAAAACAACTTGTTATTATCTGTTTCCTGTTTAGCTATTTCCAGTTTATGACCGGATACTAATGCTATTTGTATCAATCCCAGATAATTTTTTTCTCCTTTTTCTGCTAATTCAAAATGTGTCCGTTTTAATTTTCTTAGTTCCTCTCTATTTAATTTGTTAATATTATCGATTATCTTTTTTATTTCAAGAAAGTGTTCTGCCTCTATCAAATTTCCGGTAATAAATAGGTAATTAGTTCCTTTGTGTTTAATAATTAATAAACCTACACCGGAATCTTCGCCATCTGAAGTACTGCTTATTTCTACCGAATGGTTGGCTATATTTTGTGCCAATTCAAGAAAAAGTTTAAAAAATTTTTTCTTTAAAACGGTACTTTCATGAACTGAACTTTCAATATTTTGAGCAAGTACTCCCAGAATGCTTTTCTCAAATGTTCCTCTATATGCAATAACAATTTCATTGGTAAGCATTTCATAGAAATCATCTAAAAAGGAAGCTTTATCTCGATTTGTAACACTTTGGTCACTCATTTGTTTTTTTAATTTAAATATTCTTTACTCAATTGTCAAGGCTAAATTGACCTGATAAATATACAATATTTTTTTTTATTTTTATGAATTAATTTATGAGTTTAGTATAAAAAGTGATGAACTTAATAATATACAAGTATTAAATATTACACAGGATATTAGCATATATACATGATAATCAATACGATACATATCTGTTGACAATGGGTATGATTTTAGCTCATCAATGGTGTTTTGAAATTACGCTCTGTGAATATTCTCCATGCTTTTTCTGCCTGATAAACCAGCATTTGATACCCGTTTACAATACTTGCGCCCATTTCTTCCGCTTTAATTAAAAATTGTGTTTTATCCGGATTATAAATCAAATCATAACATAGAAATTTGTGATTTATATATTCATAAGGTATCGAAGGAAAAGAATGGATATCAGGATACATTCCTACCGGAGTGGTATTAACAATTATTTGGTATTCATTTATTATTTTTTTATTTAAATCTGAATAAGTAATATCATTACTGCTTTTCGTGTTACGTGAAACGTATAGAAAATCAATTCCGAGTTTAGAAAATACATAAGCAACTGCTTTTGAAGCTCCTCCGGTACCCAAAATTAATGCTTTATCATGATGTGCTTTTAAAAAAGGTTTTATCGATTGTTCAAAACCATAAACATCGGTATTATACCCATACAATTTGTAGGTAACTGAATTTTCCCATACTACTTTTACCGTATTTACTGCCTTTACTTTTTTTACTATTTCATCGGTAGCATCTAAAAAATCAAGAATTTGTTCTTTATATGGAATGGTAACATTAAAGCCTATTAGTTGCGGATGCCGGGTAATTATGTTTTTAAGCTCATCAATATGCTTTATCGGAAAATTTAAATAATCATAATTTGAAAGTGCGGCAGACTTACTAAATTTATCTTGAAAATAGGAACGGGAAAACGAATGGGATAGGGGATAGCCTATAAGACCCAAAAGTACTTGTTCCTTACTCATTTTGCTAATTATTTAACTTTTTTTATTTTTTGCAAACGACTAAAAGCATTCTCTAACAAAAAAATCACTAAAAATCCGCTAATTGCCATAAGTACAGCATAAAGTGTTTGCGGGTCTTTTCCTGTTAATTGAAAAAATGCATCCGGTAAAACATTTTCCAAAGAAATTGGCTGTAATTTATTATTAATCACGGTTTCTTCCAAAACATGTTTCCATGGCCATACTTTATTTAAAGAACCAATCATAAAGCCGGCTAAAAATGCAATGGTAATATTATGAAAACGCCTTAATAACCATGACAGTACATTTGAAAAACTAATCAAACCAATTGCAGCTCCTACGCCAAAAGTAATCAGATAACTAATTTTTAAATCATTAACTGCTGAGATAATAAAGCGGTACTGCCCCATAAGCAACAAAATAAAACTACCCGAAATACCCGGTAAAATCATGGCACATATAGCTATCATTCCCGAAAGAAAAACAAACCAATACGGGCTGTTATCTACAGCAGGTGCCGGAGTAATCTCGGTAATAAAAAAAGAAATTACGGTACCTGCAATAATACCAAGTATGGTTTTATAATCCCACTCGGTAATTTTTTGAGCAACATAAATGGCAGAGGCTACTATTAAACCAAAGAAAAATGACCAAATCAGTATTGGATATTCATCTAAAAGAAAGTGTAAAAGTTTTGCTAAGGAAAATATACTTAGTGCTATTCCAAAAAGTAAACTTGCTAAAAAACTTCCGTTTATTTCCGTCCAAAATTGCTTAAATCCTTTGGAAAACAGATGCTTAACACTTGAAATATTAATTGATTTTATAGATTCGATTAATTCCTCGTAAATACCTGATATAAAAGCGATTGTGCCACCGGAAACGCCGGGAACAACATCGGCAGCTCCCATTGCAGAGCCTTTAAGTAAAATAATTATATAATCTTTTAATGATCTTTGCATTCAAATAATGGTTTATATATTTTGTTTTTACAAATTTGCGAAAACTGATTTTATTTATGCGCAAATATAATAATTATTGACAATTAGCGCCATTTATTCTATAATAGTTATAAACAAAACTATTTAAACCTAAATTTAACTTTTAGTTTGTTCTGTTCCAAGAAACTGGGTAATTAAATCTTCAATAGATTCATTTTTTTGCGTATAAATCAAACGGAAAGTCGGTAATTTGGATACATCTTGCTGTAAAGCTTGTTTTAAATGAAATTTAGCTGCATCAAAATTGTTTATTAAAGCAAGGTAGGCTGCCAAGCGAAAATTTATTTCGGCATTATCTTCAAAAAGTTCATTGGCTTCACTCAAAATATTGATGGTTTTATATATTTTAGTATGTCCAAAGTTAATTTTAGAGTATTCTATCCAAATATTAGGATTGCTGTTATCAAGTTCAATCGTTTTTTTAAAAGCTTTTTCTGCCTCGTCAACAAAATCAAGTTTTCGGCAAATTATAGCTGAAAGATTCCAAAAATCAGGGTCTTCTTCTTCAATATTTATTGCTTTTTTCAAATAGTAAAGTGCATCAACATATTTTCCCTGCTCGTATAATACTACTGCTTTTGAATACCATGCATCTTCAAATTCATTGTCCAGCGCCAGTACTTTATCGTAATATTCATTTGCTTTTTGATAATCACGAAGCTTAGCATAAATTTCTCCAATATGAAAAAGTGTATCCGTATCTTCACTGTCTAATTCAAGATAATCTTCAAAAATGCTGATGCTTTCCCAAAACTCTTCATTCTCGTATAGGCTTATGCCCTTTTGAAAATATGCTGCTTTATAATCGGGTTCAATGGCAATTACATACTCAAAAGCTTGCACAGCCAATTCATGTTTTTCCAGGTTTTGATAAATACGTCCCAGATTAAACCATACTGTTGATGAAAAAGGATTTTGTGCAATATATTCTTTATAAAACCGGATACTTTGCTCGTCTTCTTCTAATTTTTGGTAATTATTAGCTAATTCATACAAAGCAGAATCATCTTCAGGATTTAATCTATAAAGTTTTAACAAATATTTATTAGATAAATCATAACGTCCCACTTGTTTAAGGGTCATGGCTATATTATAAAGCAAATCCTCTTTGGTTTCAAAAATTAAACTTAAAGAATGTTCAAAAAGCTCAACTGCTTTATTAATATTACCTAATGATGAATAAACAGCCCCTTGTAAATAGAAAATTGTATGATTTGATGATTCTATTTTTTCAATTTTCTCTAAAAGCCTCAAAGCTTTAAGCGGAAATCCTTGATTGATAAGAATTTGCGATTTCTTAATTTGCAAATCTATAGAGTGCGGATGCTGATTTAGCGCATAATCTATGGCTTTTCCGGCACTCTTAAAGTCGTTTTTATCCATAAAGAAATCAATAATATACTCAAATTCAAAAACATCAAAATAATAGCTGTCTTTGTTTTTAAGCATATTTCTGTACCGGCTAACACTCGCCGAAATTTCTTCATTATATCCTTCAAAATTTTCTTCCATAGATAACAAATACTTTACGCTGCAAATTTAGACATTTTTATTTAATTAGAAAAAAGCAATTTAGGTTATAGACAGAAACTAATTATCCGTTTTTTTTAACATACGTATTGTGATGTACAAAAGAACTCCGGCAATTAGTATAATTACTATCCAAACTGTTTTTGTATCCGGATGAAAACCTTTGCTTTCACTATTTTTAATATTATCTATTTGTTTAATATTTGCGATTTTAACAACCTCTAAGTCTTTGGGTATTTTATCGGTAAAGTATTGTAAATCATAATCCGGCTTTTTTATTTGCACATTGCCTATACGCATAAAATAGTTTTTGTTTTTCTTTAATTTAGAAATTAAATAGTATCTTTTTTGAAAACATTCTATGCTATCTATTTTCAGTGGGGTATTGTCTTTATTTTCTATTTCAAGATAAAAAGTTTGTGCTCTAAAATTATTGAATAAAACAGTAGGAGTGCAATCTGAATTTAACTTAAAACTGTTAAGAGTACGATAATAATAGGTTTTCTTTTTTTTGTGAACAGAACTATCCTTAATCTGAATACGCGCATTCCTATAATAGAAATCAATATTACCGGTATTGATATTAATTAAATTAATTCGTTGCGGAGAATTAAAAGTAATTTTAATGCGGCTTACTTTCTTATCTTTATAATCATTTTGTTTTATCTTAGGATTTTTCAACTTTAAATAAGCTTTTCCCGGAATTGTTCTTTCGATATATCCAAATTTTGATATTTGTGGATATTTTGTCGAATATTTATCCATTTGTATTTTAAAAAACTTATATTTACAAGGGTGAAAATCAATAAGTTCCAAAACGCTTCCTAGCTTATTATATTTTAAAGTTGTAACTGTTATAGAAATCTCTTTTAATTTATTCTTTTCGTTACCACCAAATAATTTTAAATTATAAGCTTTTTGCCCGTTTTTATATAAAATATAGAAACGTGAAAAAATTTGATTTTTATCGTTAACAATACTTATAAGCTTACGCTTATTGCTTACTTCAATTTTTGAATTTTGAAATTTACTATACTTTAAAGTTTCAGCCAATTTACTATCTTCATAGTTTTTAAATATATATGGTATCTCATTATTTTGTTCATCATAGATACGTAAATCTGCAGGAAAATTTTCCATAGCTGAAATTAATTCCGGCGGAAGTTTAATTTTATAAAATCCGCTTTCATCAACTTTTTCAAGTTTTGCCTCTACTTTAAAATCTTGTGCAAAAGCCGCAGTAAATAAGCTAAATAGTAATATTATAAATATAATTCTGTTCATATTATTTTTTTGTAAAAGTGTATTGATATATTTGCATTTACCGTCTATTAGATTACTAATCCATCGGTAGTCGAACAAATTTACCAATTTAACAGTTTACTAATCCGCCGGTAGTCGGACAAGTTTTACTAATTTATTAATAGACCAATTATCCATGTTTGAGTGTTCAAATGGCCTTACGGACAATTTGAAGTTCTAATTTACTCATTATCTAATGTGTCTTCTTCTTCTTCAAAAATTAATTTTTTTAATTTTTGGTATAAAAACGAAACTACCAGTAAAATTATTCCTAATGAAATAAATGCAGCAATACGTCCTCCTTCGCTCATATCCCAAACATCTACGGCAAATAGTTTTAATAATGTAAAAAAGAACAAGGATAATGCAATTATGCGCAACATTTTCATTTTCTTTTTCATTC
>JALSLF010000367.1 GCA_026988445.1 Bacteroidales bacterium | reverse complement strand
ATTTTCAACATCAAACATCATAAAATCAAACTTTTTTTTACTTTTGCAAACTGATTAATCATGTTTAAATTGGTAAAATGGAATATAATTTTAAAGATATAGAGCCTAAATGGCAAAGATACTGGAAAGAAAGTAAAACGTATAAAGTAGATATTGATGAAGCTAAACCAAAGTTCTACGTTTTGGATATGTTTCCTTATCCTTCCGGCGCCGGATTGCATGTAGGACACCCTTTGGGATATATTGCTTCGGATATTTACAGCCGTTACAAAAAATTAAAAGGCTTTAACGTTTTACATCCAATGGGCTACGATGCTTTTGGGCTTCCGGCAGAGCAATATGCCATTCAAACCGGACAACATCCGGCAATTACTACAGATAATAATATTAAACGTTATCGCGAACAATTAGATAAAATCGGTTTTTCTTTTGATTGGGACAGAGAAGTACGAACCTCTGACCCTAAATATTATAAATGGACGCAGTGGGCTTTTATACAGATGTTTAAACATTGGTATAACAACAAAACCCAAAAAGCCGAACCCATTGAAGATTTAATTAAGGAGTTTGAAAAAAACGGAAACACAGGGGTAGATGCTGCAACATCGCAAAAAGAAAATTTTACTGCAGACCAATGGAATGAAATGAGCGAAGAAGAGCAGCAAAAAATATTGTTGAATTACCGTTTGGCTTATCGTGCACGTACAAAAGTGAATTGGTGTCCGGATTTGGGAACTGTTCTGGCAAACGATGAGGTTAAAGACGGTGTTTCGCTTCGGGGCGGCTATCCTGTGTATCAAAAAGATATGGATCAATGGTTGTTGCGGGTAACTGCTTATGCCGACCGTTTGCTGAACAGCCTGGAAAAATTGGAGTGGACAGACTCTTTGAAAGAAATTCAGCGTAACTGGATTGGAAAATCGCAAGGTGCACAAGTATTTTTTGATATTAAAAACAGCGATAGCAAAATTGAAGTATTTACTACACGCCCTGATACTATTTACGGAGCTACATTTATGGTATTAGCCCCGGAAAGTGAGTATGCGCAACAATTAACTACTGCCGAACAAAAAGAAGAAGTAGCTGCATACATCGAAAAAACCAAAAAACGTACCGAACGTGAGCGTATGGCGGATGCAAAAAGTATAACAGGAGTTTTCAGTGGCTCGTATGCCATAAATCCGTTTACCGGAAAAGAAATTCCTGTATGGATTGCCGATTATGTATTGGCAGGCTATGGTACCGGCGCTATTATGGCAGTTCCTGCACACGATAGCCGCGATTATGCCTTCGCAAAACATTTTGGTTTAGATATTGTTCAAGTAGTGTCGGGTGGCGATATTACGGAAGAATCTTATGATGCCAAAGAAGGTAAAATGATGAACTCCGGAATTATTGATGGTTTGGAAGTAAAAGAGGCAATTAGTAAAATTATTGATGAAATTGAAAAACGCGGCTTAGGAACACGACAAATTAATTATCGCTTACGCGATGCTATTTTTAGTCGCCAAAGATATTGGGGCGAGCCTTTCCCTATTTATTACAAAAACGGTATCCCGTATCCGCTTGACGAAAATGAATTACCTTTGGAATTACCCGAAATTGATGCCTATAAACCAACAGAGGATGGAGACCCACCATTAGGACGTGCAAAAAATTGGCACACGAAAGAGGGCTACCCATTTGAGTTGAGTACTATGCCCGGGTTTGCCGGGTCATCAGCTTATTATTTGCGATATATGGACCCGCATAACGATACAGCATTGGTATCCGAAGAGGCAAACAAATATTGGCAAGATGTTGATTTATATGTGGGTGGCAC
>JALSLF010000366.1 GCA_026988445.1 Bacteroidales bacterium | reverse complement strand
AAAAAAACTCAGATGTAAAAAACACCTGAGTTTTAAATGTTAAAGTACCCGGGGCCGGGATCGAACCGGCACGGCCGCAATGGCCACTGGATTTTAAGTCCAGCGCGTCTACCAATTCCGCCACCTGGGCATCCATTAACTTTTAAGAGCATAAAAAAGAGCGAGAAACGGGACTCGGACCCGCGACCCCAACCTTGGCAAGGTTGTGCTCTACCAACTGAGCTATTCTCGCTTTTTGAATTTTGGTGTTGCAAAAATATATCAAAATTTTTTACTGCAAAACATTTTTTGAAAAAAAATTACTTTTTTTTCACTTTTTTTTAATTAAAATAGGCAATTAGCAAATAATCAATGATATACAATTTAGAAAAATTTCAACAAAAAATTGCTTATTTTATCGTTTTTGCGTTTTGAAATCTTTCAGAACAGCTAAAGCACATAAATAGCCCGAATAGATTGCTCCTGTAAATCCTCCGCCGGGTGATGACCATGCCGATGCATAATACAGTCCGGGTATAATGCTCTTTTGTTTTAATCTGTTTCTTGCTGTTTGATTTAAACTTTGAGCATAGCCGTATGGGCTTCCTTTGGGGTTTAATGTATATCGTTCAATTGTCTTTGACGTTGCCAATTCTGAATATTCAATTTGTTCTTTAATACCCGGCAATAGTTTTTCAAGCCGGTTGATTAAGGTGTTTTTTACGATTTCTTTTTTTTCTTTGTAATTTTCTTTATCTAATTGTACCCAGTCATCGTAATAATCCATGGTACATAAAACACCTACCGATTTTCCATCGGGAGCTAATGCCGAATCAATAATTCCGTAATCAACAAAAACAAAAGAGCGTTTATCAAAATCGGCATGGGCATTTTTATGCATATCTTTTACTGATTGAACAGTATCATCAATAACAAAAGTTGAGTAATGTTTATTCCCTATTTCCGAAAGTTTTGATTTAAAACCAAGATAAAGCGTCAGGATTGATGGCCCGCCTTTTAAACCTTTAATTTGATTGTTGAGTATTTCCGATTCTTTATCAGGTAACAGACCTGAAGTAAGATTAGGTATTGCCGTATTCGCAATTATCACATCGGCATAGGCAAATTCATTTGTGGCTTCCGCTGTTTTGTTTTGCTTATGTGAATATTCAACTCCTATAGCTTTTCCGTTCTTTGTTACTATTTTGTTTACTTTGCTTCTTAATTTTACTTCTCCTCCGTTTTGGATGATAAATTTCATTAAATAATCCGATAGTTTTTGCGAGCCTCCTTTTATAAAATAACTACCCGATGTGTAATAACTTGATTGTCCGGCAGCAAAGTAAAATAATCCTAAATTATAAGGGTCATCATCGTAATAAGTCAGATTACTTAACAGAACTAATTTCAAGTGTTCGTCTTTTATGGTTTCATCAATAAAATCACCTACGGTTGTACGGGTACTTTTAACCAATTTAGGAAAGAAAACAGGGAATAAAGCACCTTTTATAATTTTTGCCCATTTACTGCGTGGCAGCATGCTTATTTCAGTACCTAGTCCTGTTATGAAATTAAAGTATTTCAAAATACCTTGTTCTTCATGTGGGAATTCTTTAATTAATTTAGCTTTTGCCTGTTCCAAACCTTCGGGAAAGACAAACTCGTTGTTTTTCCAAACCGTTCGATAAAATTCCGGTAAACGAATAAAATCTACATTATCAAAAACATTAAATTCTTTAAAAATTTGTGATTTTAAATCATTATCTCCAAAACCATCTAATTCATGAAGTCCAACTTCAATAGTAAAGCCTTTACGCTTAAAAGTTGTTGCACAACCGCCGGGTAT
>JALSLF010000365.1 GCA_026988445.1 Bacteroidales bacterium | reverse complement strand
TTAAAAAATTCAACAAAACAGGATTTGAATTCAAATTATTCCATACAATTTTTAATGCCGTACGTTGTCGGATATTTTTTAATTCAATAAATTTAACTTTAAAATTATAACCGTATTTTAGTGATGTGGGTACAATAGAAATTCCAAAATTATTCTCCACCAAACGATAAATTGAACTTGCATTAACCGTAGAATGTGAAACATTAGGGTAAAAACCGCTGTTATCAAAAATTTGCATTACTTTTTCATAATACGATTCGCTGTATGATGCATCAAAAAGTATAAAATTTTCATTTTTAAACTGTCTCAGGTGCTCAAAATTATGCTTATTTACAGGGTGATTTTCAGGTAGAACCAAAGAGAAAGTTTCTTCCGTAGCCGGATGGATATGCAAACCCTTAGGTACTCTTTCCAATCGGACAAAACCAATATCAATTTCCCTGTTTTGAAGTGCCGATATTTGCGATTTATTATCCAGTTCTTTTAAATTTACCAAAACATTGGGCTTCTTTTCTCTAAATTTCAACAACAGTTCAGGTATTAAACGATACATTGCCGAACCTACATAGGCTAAACGCAATTGTCCCGTCATTCCTTGATGCAATAATTTAGCGTGATGTAAAATATCTTCAAGTCCTTTGAAATACTTTGTTAATTCCTTTTGCAGATATGCTCCTGCTTGTGTCAGTTCAACATTTCGATTATTTCGCACAAAGAGTTTAATGCCTAAATCATCTTCCATTTGCTTAATCTGCCGGCTCAATCCGGGCTGTGAAATAAACAGTGTTTCTGCAGCTTTTCTAAAATGCAGTTCCTTAGCTACTGCCATAAAATATTTAAAATGTCGAAACTCTAATTGATTACTCATAATTATCAATTATTGATTAAGATAGTCTTGTTAAGTATCAAAAGTAGTGGTAATTTTGTACAAAATCAAACCTATTTTTTACGGCACTACGTAATTATAGCTCAAAGAGTTGTGCTACGTAGTGCTACTTTCAATTAAGTTAACAATCTAATTATATACTCATGTTTAAATACGGAATTGATAAATTAACGGTAGATAAAGCCATTGCTCTTGCAAAAGGCACATTAAAAGGTGTTATTAAGAAAGAAGCCGAAAATAAGATAAAGGCTTGTCGGGCAAAAGTAGATGCCATAGTCGATGCCGGAAAACCGGTTTACGGCATTAATACCGGTTTTGGTCCTTTATGCGATGTACAAATATCAGCCGAAGAAACCGCAAAATTACAAGAGAATTTATTGATAACACATGCGGTAGGAGTTGGCAACCCGATTGACAAAGAATTGTCAAAAATCATGATGATTTGTAAAATTCATGCATTGGCACAAGGGTACTCAGGCATACGTTTAGAAGTGGTTAAGCGCATTCAATATTTTGTGGAGCATGATTTATTGCCGGTAGTGCCCGAACAAGGCTCTGTTGGTGCTTCGGGTGATTTGGCTCCTTTGTCTCATCTTTTCCTTACCCTGCTCGGCGAAGGTGAATTTTGGGAAGGTGAAAAAATAGTACCGGCAAAAGAAATACTTAAAAAACATAATTTAGAACCGATTAAATTGCAAGCAAAGGAAGGTCTTGCATTAATAAACGGTACGCAATTTATTCTGGCACATGCCATTGCCGGTCTATACAAAATGGAATATTTGCTCAATCTAGCAGATATTGCGGGTGCGATGAGCATTGAAGGCTATTTGGGAAGTGCTTCGCCATTCAAAACCGAATTACATGAAATTCGTCCTTATAAAGGCAATATTGAAGTGGCGGCACGTATGCGCAAGTTTTTTAAAAATTCCGAAAATATGGCATCGCACGAAAGCTGTTCGCGTGTACAAG
>JALSLF010000364.1 GCA_026988445.1 Bacteroidales bacterium | reverse complement strand
AATTATTTTTTATTATTAGATTATAAGGCAAGATATGATATTTCAAAAAAAACCTACGAATCGCGTAAAGAATATTTAGGTATTATAACCGCCCGTTTTGAAAAAGGTATTGTTCCCGAAATTGATCTTAATCAAGCCCAAATTCAAGAGGCACAAGCCGAAGCTGCTGTTTATTTATACCAACGTTTAATTAAAAAAACAGAATATATTTTGCGTATTTTAATTGGTGAGCATCCGGGGGATATCGAAACAGATAAAAAATTATCCGAACAAATTATTCCACCGGAAATTCCACCCGGTTTGCCGTCTCAATTACTTGAAAGGCGACCCGATATTCGCGAAGCGGAACAAGTTTTGGCTGCTCAAAATGCACAAATCGGTGTGGCACAAGCCATGCGTTTCCCTTCATTTAGTCTTACGGCAATGTTTGGCTTGGGCAGCAACGAATTAAGTACATTAACTTCTGCCGATGGATTAATATGGTCGGTTGGAGGGCAAATGCTCGGGCCATTATTCAATTTTAATAAAAACAAACGCAGGGTTGATGTGGAACGCGAACGAACAAAGCAAATGCTTTTAAGCTATGAAAAGACAGTACTAACCGCTTTTAGTGAAGTAGAAGATGCTTTGGTTGAAATTAATACGTACAAAAATGAATTGGCAGCCCGCAAACGACAGGTAAAAGCGGCAGAAAATGCACTTCGGCTATCCAGAGCACGATACGACCGTGGGGTAAGCAGCTATCTTGAAGTATTAGAATCGAACAGGCAGTTGTTTGATGCCGAGCTAATTGCAATACAAACTTTTGATGAATACCTGCGTGCTTATTTAAAACTCTATAAAGCATTGGGAGGAGGGTGGTAAAAAATTATCGTAAATAATTTTGCAGATAGCTAACAATTATTAATTTTGCAGTCCAATTTGCAAGCCCGGATGGCGGAATTGGTAGACGCGCTGGTCTCAAAAACCAGTTCCTTCGGGAGTGCCGGTTCGACCCCGGCTCCGGGTACAAAAAAAGGCATGAACCTCTTGGTTCATGCCTTTTTAAATACTCAAAAACTATTCATCTTTATTAATTCTTGCTCAATATTTTTACGCCATAAAAGCAGAGTACATCCAAACCAGTTTTTCTTGTTCGCGAATATAATCACTCATTAAAGCATTTGTTCCTTCATCTTCGGCATCACCACTTAAAGCAAGTATTTCACGCTGCTTTTTCAATAGTACTTTAAAAGCATCTAAAATTGACTGTACCGATTCTTTAGCACCACTTAAGTTTACAGCTTCTTTTACTTCTGATACTTCTAAAAACTGTGTATAACTGTGGTAAGGTGTTTCTGCCAAAGTCAATATTCTTTCTGCTATTTCATCGATTTTTAAAAATAAATCGTTGTATAACTCTTCAAATTTTGCGTGTAATTCAAAAAACTTTTCACCTTTAATGTTCCAATGTAAACCACGCGTGTTCATGTAAAATATTTGATAATTTGCCAAAAGGTCATTTAATTTCTCAGCTAAATCTTTGCTACTTTCTGTATTTAATCCTATTCTGTTCATAATTTTCTGTTTTTAAAAAGTTCAACAATTAATTCATGACAAAGGTCGGGAATAAATACATATAAATCAAATCAATAATATTTATAAAACAATAGATTTTTACGATAAGTGCGGTTACACAAAGGTTTACGGGGAAAGTTACTGCTGATTTTATTTTTCACATATAACTTTCAATGGCTTCTAAGGCATCTTTAGTACCCATCGGAATACTTATTGCGCCGTGTGGAGCATCATAGTCGCGCGGATTAATCCTGATAAAATCAGCATTATATTTACGATACACACTGTTTGATTGCATTCGTACAGTAGGAACTGCATTACCTGCGCCGGCTTCAATAATAACAAAACGGACTTTTGCCCTATTTAAATCGCCAAGCCAGTCATGATATATACTATTTTGCTGTGAACTTCTGTTTGATAACCACAACCAATCTCCGAACATCAAAATATTGGGACGTGCAAGACCACCGCAGTGAGGGCAAGTCGGGAGCGGCTCATAGGCACGAAAGTTTACTAATTCCACATCTACATTAATATCAGAAGCATCCCAAATATCATTAGAACAAGGCTTTATACACTGAAAGTGATGAATGGAACCATGCACTTCATAAATTGAATTTTTATCAAATCCGGCTTTTTGAAACTGTCCATCCACATTAGAAGTAAATACAAAATAGCCAAACTCTTTTTCCTTAGCCCACTTTAATAATAAATCAAAACCTTTATGCGGATTAGTTTCACGATACAAGTTTAAACGATGACCGTAAAATGCCCAAGCAAGTCGCGGGTCGCTTTCAAACCAACCGGGGTTTGCCATATCACTAAATGAAATACCCATGTCGGCAATTACCGGATAGGCTTTCCAAAAGCCTTGATCGCCACGAAAATCAGGCAAGCCGGAATCTACACCAATACCGGCACCGGCAGTTATAAGTATTGCATCTGCATTTTTTATAGCCTCTGCTGCTTTTTTTATCTCTTGATCATTTCTCATTTCAATACAATTTTGCTAAATCCTTGTAAATTTATAGAAATATTTTCTTATATTTGAAAAACTTTGTAATTTTCACATTCAGAACCAAAACAATATAATAATGGCAGCATACATTGATACAAATATGGAAATAAAGTCTTACCTGACTTTTCAATTGGGTGAAGAAATTTTTGCCTGTCATGTAAATAAATTACTGCACATACTTGAAATTCCTAATATCACTGATGTTCCCGGAGCACCTGCTTATATGAAAGGCATTATTGATTTACGCGGAAAAGTATTACCGGTAATTGACACCAAAGTAAAAATGGGAATGCCACCTGTTGAGTTTACCAAAGATACCTGTATTGTGGTTATGGATATTAATTTGGATGATGACTCTTTATTAGTTGGTGTTTTGGTAGATAGAGTTTTAGAAGTATTGGAGTTCAACGATGATGAAATTTTACCGCCACCAAACCTTGGAAGTAAATATCATTCTCAATTTATTACGGGAATTGTCAATCGTAACGATAAATTTATATTGATTATAGATATTGATACGGTATTTTCGCTTGATGAAATTAATTTTATGCGTGACAGTTCGGACAGTGAAGCCCTTGAAGAAACAGAAGAAAGTAATGCCGAAACTGAAAATCTGGAAAAAGAATAGATGTTTTTTCTTATTTATGAATTAAAAAAAAGCCGATTTTTAAATCGGCTTTTTTTGTATTTGCTTATTAGTGCTTAGGTTTTATTTTACCAAAGTACCTATGTTTTCACCTTTAAGAATTTTCAATA
This sequence comes from Bacteroidales bacterium, assembly GCA_026988445.1. Classification (GTDB taxonomy): domain Bacteria; phylum Bacteroidota; class Bacteroidia; order Bacteroidales; family NBLH01; genus NBLH01. The sequence goes on along the minus strand of JALSLF010000364.1, from coordinate 9,832 downwards.
AATTACCTTCGGTATTCATGTCAAAGACCAAAATAGGCAAACTATTTTCTTTACATAAAGCAAAAGCTGTTAAGTCCATAACTTTCAAGCTTTTTTGGATAGTTTCGTCAAAGCTTAAAGTATCAAATTTTACGGCTTCGGGATCTTTTTCAGGGTCGGCGGTATATATTCCGTCCACACGCGTACCTTTGAGCAAAACATCTGCTTCAATTTCTACTGCACGAAGTGCAGATGCACTATCGGTAGTAAAAAAAGGATTACCTGTTCCTCCCGAGAAAATGGCTACTTCGCCGTTTTCGAGTGCTTTAATAGCTTTAAACTTATTAAAGCGTTCTCCTATTGACTCAATTGAGAAAGCGGTAAATACGCGCGCTTTTTGCCCTGTATTTTGAAATGCTGATAAAAGAGCCATACTGTTTATAACCGTTGCCATCATTCCCATCTGATCGCCAATCACACGGTCAAAGCCTTTGCCTGTACCGGCAATACCCCGGAATATATTACCTCCGCCAATTACAATACCTACCTGTGCACCTTTATTTACTACTTCTTTTACTTGCTTGACATAGGCATTAAGTACATCAGCATTAATGCCATAGGCATCGTTTCCTTGAAGTGCTTCTCCGCTTAATTTTAAAAGTATTCTTTTATATTTCATTGTTTCCAATTTTTGTTTATTAATGTAAATATACAGGTTTTGTCAAATAAAAAAAGAGCACTACTAAACAGCAGGCTCTTTTCATAAATCTTAATAATAAAAAACTAATTATACATTCAGCGAAAAACGTTTGAATGCAGTAACCGTTAAATCTTTATCGGCTTCGCTTAAATATTGTTTAATTGATTTTTTGTTGTCTTTAACAAAAGCTTGATTTAACAAAGTGTTTTCTTTAAAGAATTTGTTTAATCTACCTTTTGCAATTTTTTCTGCTAAATCAGCAGGTTTACCTTCTTGTATTGCTTGCTCTTTACCTATTTCAATTTCTTTGGCAACTAGCTCTTCCGGCATATCGTCCTGGTCAATTGAAAGCGGGTTCATTGCAGCAATTTGCATTACTATATCTTTTCCTACTTGCGCATCAAATCCGGCTTTGTTAAATGCGGCAATCGAAGCCAATTTGTTTCCCGGGTGAATGTATGATGAAACAAATTCTCCTGAAACAAAATCAAAATAAGAAAGCTCTAATTTTTCGCCGATTACACCAATTTGATTGGTAATTTCATCGACTATTTTTTGACCGTTTACTTGCAATTCTTTTAATTCATCAAGATTGGCAGGTTTGTTCTCTATTGCCACATCCAAAATTGCTCCTGCAAATTTAACGAAATCTTCATTTTTAGCCACAAAGTCAGTTTCGCAGTTTAATGCGATAATAGCAGCATAGGTATTATCAGCATTTGTTTTAGCCAAAACAGCACCTTCTGAGGCTTCTCTATCGGCACGTTTACTTGCTAGTTTCTGTCCTTTTTTTCTTAATATATCAATAGCTGCATCAAAATCTCCATTACTCTCTGCAAGTGCTTTTTTACAGTCCATAAGACCTGCTCCGGTCATTTTTCTAAGTTTTGCTACATCAGCTGCTTTAATTTCTGCCATTTTTATCCGTTTTTTAATGTTAATGGTCTGTTAAAATTAAAAATAACTTTCCAAAAGCTTTAATTCTTTCGGAAAGTTTAAAAAATTATAGAACAAGTAAAAAACAATTATTCTGCTTTTTTCTCTTCTTTTGCTTCGTTTTTAGCTGTTTCAGTTTGTTTATTTTCAGAAGTTTCCACTTTTTTAGCACGTGTTCTGCGTGCTTTTTTAGCTCCTTCTGATTTAGCTGAAACATTTTTTTCTTTTGATTTAGCTTCCATTTCACGATTTGCTTTACGCTCATCTAGTCCTTCGGCAATTGCCGATGTAATCACATCAATAATTACTTTAATTGATTTTGAAGCATCATCGTTTGCAGGAATAGGAAATTCAATATTTGGGTCTGAATTGGTATCAACAATACCAAAAACAGGAATATGTAATCTTTTTGCTTCGGCTACTGCAATTTTTTCTTTGGATACATCAACTACAAATAATGCAGCCGGAAGCTTATTCATTTCTTTAATTGAACCTAAAACAGTATCTAATTTAATACGCTGACGTTCAATTTGTAATCTTTCACGTTTAGAAATGTTTTCAAAAGTACCATCCACTTTCATTTTGTCGATACTTGTCATTTTTTTGATGGCTTTACGAACAGTTGGGAAGTTGGTTAACATACCGCCCGACCATCTTTCAGTAATATAAGGCATATTTACTGATTTGGCACTTTCGGCAACAATATCTTTTGCTTGTTTTTTGGTAGCAACAAACAATACTTTTTTACCGGATCTGGCAATTTGCTTAATGGCTTGTGCCGCTTCGTCAAGTTTTACCAGTGTTTTATTCAAATCGATGATGTGAATACCGTTACGCTCCATAAAAATATAGGGCGCCATTGCGGGATTCCATTTTCTTTTCAGGTGGCCAAAATGAACACCTGCTTCAAGCATTTCTTGAAAATTTGTTTTTGTCATTTTAATTTGTTTAAGTTTACATTCTGTAGTAAGCAATCATTGAGTAGTTCGGCAAAATGATGCAGAAGTCTCAACAATTTAGATACTAAACTCGATTTAACGTTTACTAAATTGAAATCTTTTTCTTGCTTTCGGACGTCCCGGCTTTTTACGTTCCACAACCCTTGGGTCACGAGTAAGAAAACCTTTAGATTTTAATGCACCGCGATATTCAGGATCAATTTTAATTAAAGCACGTGCAATTGCCAAACGCAAAGCTTCGGCTTGACCTGAAAAACCACCTCCGCTCAGATTTACTTTAATATCGTATTGATCGGCAACATTTACTTCGTTTAAAGGTTGTTTAACTACGTAAAGTAATTGATCTGTTGTAAAATATTCACTTACGTCACGATTGTTAACAGTAATCTTCCCTTTTCCGTCAGATAAATAAATCCGGGCAATAGCAGATTTCCTTCTTCCAATTGTGTTAATTACTTCCATTTGATTTATTTAATTGAATTAAGTTTAATTTCTTCGGGTTTCTGAGCTTGATGATTGTGCTCAGGACCAATAAATACATGAAGGTTTTTTAAGATTTGACGTCCGAGACGGTTTTTTGGCAACATACCTTGAACGGCATGCATTACCAAACGCTCAGGATGTTTAGCCAAAACTTCGGCAGGAGTAACTCTTTTGTCTCCGCCAGGGTATCCGCTATGACTAAAATGTTCACGTTTTGTCCATTTATTGCCGGTTAATCGAACTTTTTCGGCATTAATAATAACCACATTGTCTCCACAGTCAACATGAGGAGTAAAATCCGGCTTGTACTTTCCTCTTAGCATTTTAGCTACTTTTGCAGCCAAACGTCCAAGAACTTCACCTTCCGCATCTACCAGCAACCACTTTTTATCCACGGTGGCTTTGTTTGCTGATTTTGTCTTGTAGCTTAATGTATCCACGATTCTTGTAAATTTTTAATTAATAACTTTATACAATTTTCCCACGATAATTTCGGACTGCAAAAGTAAAACTATTTTGTTATAAAACAATAGTTATTAACAAATTTATTCACACTTTTTATTCTTTATCTACTTCTTTTATTACAATATCATCATTGTAAACGCTACCACTTTCCATTTGAGGAGGACAATATAAACCAAAATGTGCTTGCGCGAGTTTGTTGTCAATATTGTTAATTGTTGCGTAGGAAACTAATGTACCGTTTTGCCAGACCTTAGCATATCCCTCTTTACTAAAATCAATATATATCTTTATTTCAACCCATTCTTTTTGAGGAAGTTTTAAAGTATTTGTTTGAAAAATATGTGTTTGCGCACCCTGAGTTGGGACGTTTCCAAGGTGCACGAAACCATCATAGCTTAAATTGACTAATACTGTTCTAGCCCAATTATCAGATTCATCATCGGTAAATGTTGCAAGACTAAGCCAATCATCTTCTCCTCCGGTTAAATTCGGTATTAAATCCATATCTACCCAGACCCAAAGTGTAATATAACAAGGAGTAGTAAATACTCCTTCTTTTGTTTTTGTAAATTGAATGGTTGGATAGGCTCTATGATTATTATTTACCGTTGGCGTTGAAGGAGGGTTTGTCCCTTCTATCCAAGCTTTGTGTGCATAAGTTCCACTATGAACAATTGAGTCTGTAAGTTCATGAAAACTAGTGCCTAAGTACCCTTGTGGTGTAATGTAAAATCCTGAGAAATCATCAACACTTTCAAATGAAGTAATAAATTCTTTTTTTTCAGTTGAAATTTGGGTATCTTGATTACAAGAATATACTAGTATCCCAATTAATAAGGTTAATATTTTTGTTTTTTTCATACGATTATTTTTTAAATTGTTTTTATTTGCCACATTGCCTGCATCCACTAATATAGAGGTTAATGTCAATGTTTTATAATACCATAAAAAAATATGTCAATAATTCCGTTAATTTGTTTATCGATATCGGGAGCATTTTTATTTTTAAGTATGGTTGCTTCCATTCCACGTAGTGCCGTAATGAAAGCGGTAGCTGCTAAATCGATATCGTAAATTTGAAAATAGTTTTGCGCTACACCGTTTTGTAAAATATTTTTAAAAAGTAATACTTCTTCTTTATCATACAATTTTTTTAAACGAATTACAAAATCAAGATGCATTAACTTTTTATCTTGTAAAGCACTATTAAAATTACCTAAAAGGTCTAAGATATTCATTCGTGTAACAATGTATGCTTTAAGCTTATCGTGCGGATTATCTTCTTTATTAATGGCATCGATAATAGTTTTACGAAATGTTCGGGCTTCTTGCAAAACTACGGATTGAAAAATCTCTTCTTTACTGTTGAAATAGTAATAAATAGCACTTTTTTGCTTCCGGATTTTTTGAGCTATTTGGTTTAAGGTGGCTTTTCGGTATCCGAATTGATTAAAAACCGATGCCGCAATATGGATAATTTCTTGTTTTAAACCGGCTTTTTTAAGCGATATTTTATGTGGCTTTGTTTTGCGCATGTATTTCTTTAATGGGTTGTTAAATTTTTTGTTTTAATAAAATTTTTTTGGGCTAAAGCTTTGTTGATATGTTCATTAATTATTTCCCCGACTTTTAAGTCGGGGTTATTGATAATTACTTATTATCTGTGTATTATAGAAAATACAAAATTATTGTTTCTAATTTTTTGTGTGCTTTAACGCGGTTCGATACCTAAATCCAATAAAGTTTTTTCGGTGGGTATGCCGTTATCATCATAACCTTTCATTTGATAATATTTATCCAACATTTTATTTAAAGGAACGGTGCGTTTTTTCGGGTCGCTAAGTCGCCCTTCTTTTAAAAGTCTGCGTGGCAAGGTATCATCTTTTCGCGAAATACCTTCGAGGGTATTCATATAACGCTCTAATATATGTATGCGCCTGCCAGCCCTAAACATTTGTTTTTGCGAAAGCTCTATGCCGGTAATGGCTTGGTATAAATCGCTATATACGGAAACATCCATCAAGCCCAAAGCTAGTTCGGCAGCATTTTGCATCATAAAACCCAACATTTTTTTTGGGGTGGTTTTGGCAATAAATGGTTCGAGCATATAGGCATAAGAGGTAAACTGACAGGTGTGTAAGGAATTAACTGCTGCAAACATATCCTCAAAATAATCTACAAATTTTGGTTTGTACTTGGTGGTGTCGGGTTTTAGGTAATGCATAATGCCTTCTAAACTGAAAACCGGTGCGGAAAGATGACAGGCTCCGCGATTCGCCACAGCATAACTAAGTCCTTGCCCCCATGCCCCGCGCGGGTCGTAGGCGGACATTTCCATTCCTTTTACGTGCATGGCAAATTCTTCGCCTCCGTACTTTTCAGATAACCAGCGGCTACCGTTGGCAATTTCATCACCAATATCTTTGCGGGTAGCTATTTGTTCAATTATTTCGGCTATGTTTTCTTGTTTTCCGAATTTTAAACCGGTTTTCATCAAGCCTTTTTCAGTTGCTTCCATTACATAAGAAAGGGTTGTACCTGTTGAAATAGTATCTAATCCGTACTTTCCGCAGAGTTCGTTCCATTCGGCAAGGTATTGGGTATCAAAATTACCCAAATTAGAACCCAATAAACCCACGGTTTCATATTCGGGAAATTGTAAAGTTTTTTCTCCTTCAAAAGAACCTTTGTGCCCGCACAGAATAGTGCAACTTTGGCAAGAGCTGAATTTGCTGTTGTGTTTAACCCGATACATTTCGCCCGAAATTTGCAGTGCTTTATCGCTACTGCCGTCTTGGAAATTGTTTACGGGTAATATACCGGATTTGTTGCAGACGTTTACATGCGAGGCGGTTCCGTAATTGCGGTAGGCATCAGCGGTCATGTGGTTATTATTAATGAATTTATTTGCTTTTTTTCGGAGTTTTTTAAAGTCTTCTTCGTTTTTTGGAATAATTTTGTACTGTCCGCCAAAAGCAACTACGGCCTTAACATTTTTTGAGCCTAAAACAGCACCAATTCCACCTCGCCCAAGGAAACGATGCCCTGATTTAACATTTGCATATTTTACTAAGTTTTCGCCAGCTGTTCCGATAACCATGGCTCCGTCTTTACGAGAAAGATTAAAATGTTCTTGGGTTTCATCGGTATCTTTACCCCAAAGATGCGTAGCATCTTCGATACTAGCTCCTTTATCATCGATACGAATATAAACGGGCTTATCGGCTTTGCCTGAAAGTAATAAACCATCGTATCCGGCGGTTTTCAGGGCTGTACCAAAAGGACCTCCACAAGATGAACTGACCATAATACCTGTTAAAGGCGATTTGGTAACCGCATCCCAACGTCCGGTACATGGAGCTCCGGTACCAATAAACACGCCCATCATGAAGGCTATCATATTGTCTTCGCTCAATGGGTCGATACCGGGCTTCATGCGGTCGTATAAAATTTTTAAACCCAAGCCTTTACCGCCAAGATACAATTCACGGTCTTTGGGGTCAATTTTGGTGATTTTAATGATTTGTTTACTTAAATCTATTTCTAATAACCGGTTGCTTGTTCCTATAATTTTTTTCATGAGTGTTATTTTTTAAATTATTTGGTTCTACTACCATTTTAGTGGGTAATGTACTATTTTGATTAACAGGTCGGATGTTAGAAGTTAGATGTCAGAAGTAAACAAACTTCGGTCATCTAACTTCAGTCATCCAACCCGAATAGTTCTATAAAAACACATTATTAAAATTCATTTTTTTTGTTTCCACTAAATTCGTAGTAATACCATTTTTTAATTAAGAAAAATGAACATTAAATTAACCGTTCGTTAAATTTTTTATTTGATAAACATTCAATATGGGCTAAAGCCCTAAAATGTTACTTAATTATCTCCTGACTTAAAAGTCGGGGCTATTAATAGTCGCTAATCATGAGTTGGTTACGAAAAGCACCAAGCTGTTGTTAAAAATAAAATATTTATTCCCATAATTATTACCTAATTGTGTGTTAGCTTAAAATGCCTTTTCCAGAATATTTAAAATATCGTTTTTATTTAATTCTTTTGGGTTGGGTAGCATCGCCCCATCGTTTAAAGCGGTTTCGGCAACTTGTTTAAATTGTTCTTTTTTTAAGCCGGCATCTGATAAGCATACCGGCATATTGCAAAGTTTATTTAACTCTGTATTTATTGATTTTACAGTTTTAATAAATTTTCCGGCATGCTCAACTCTATCAGTTGAAAGATATACACTTTCACCAGCCAAAGGTAAAAGTAGTTCTCCGTATAAATCGCCTAAAATATCTTTATTAAACTCCATAACATAAGGCAACAAAATAGCCATTGCCGTTCCGTGATGAATATGTGCAACTGCTCCACATGCGTGCCCGATAGCATGAACTGCTCCAACCATAGAATTAGAAAAGGCAATACCCGCCATTGTAGAAGCATTTGCCATGGCAAAACGCGCTTCTTTATCCTTTCCGTTTTTTACTACTGCTAAAAGATATTTACCTACAAGTTTAATAGCTGCTGTGGCAAAAGCATCGCTCATCGGGTTTTTCTGCAGGCAGGTATAAGCTTCAATGGCATGAGTTAGTGCATCCATACCGGTTGCTGCAGTTATTCGTGCAGGTAAGCCAATGGTCATGCGGGGGTCTAATACAGCAACATTGGGTAGTAAGCGTGCTGATGTAAAAGGCATTTTTACCTGATTTTCTTCATCGTATATAACGGCTACCAGTGTTACTTCTGAGCCTGTTCCCGAAGTAGTGGGAATAGCAATAAAAGGTTGCATTTGCTTTTTTAAACGGTCGGCACCCATAAATTGACGTATATCGCCGGTTCCTTCGGAAATTAAAATATTTACCCCTTTTGCAGTATCCATTGGTGAGCCTCCTCCAAGTGCAATAATAGAATCACATTTATGTTTTCGATATAGTTCGGCAATACGGTTTACGGTTGATAGAGATGAATCGGGCGGGGTTTCGTCAAAGACAACACCAATGGTAAGTTCCGAGTCGTCAAAAGCATTCAAAAGCGTTTTTAAAAGTCCTGCATTGCTAATACCTTTATCGGTAATAATTATGGGACGTGAAGCATTCATTTGTTTTAATTCATAAGGGATGGTTTCTAATGCATCCATGCCGGCATTTATTTTGACCGGATTTTGAAATTCATAATATTTTGGCAGCATAATTTATGTTGTTAAATTGTTAAAACTTGTCTGACTTTTGGCGGATAGTCACTGGTTTCTAGTTACTGGTCGCTATATCCTGATTTTTGTTGTTTAATGAATTATGTTATTAATTACCGAAAACCATACCTTTAGTATATATATGTATGCGATTTATGTGTTTTTTTAAACTCATTTTGGGCGATTGTTTTAAAATGTTTTTGTTTAATATTTTAGGAAACATATACGCTTCAACGGTATATACGATACGTATAAATCGCATGGAATCAGCTATATTACCGCTTACTCCGATTTTGTTTTGGGCAAAAACATGATGAGCTCCCATTTGGGTGGTAATCATACGAAAGGCGGTTGTAAGATTTTTAATTTCTACAATTAAATCGGCTTTTTCGTCTTTTTTTAAACGAATCATTTTAAGTACACCGTTTTTTTTACGCATAGCGAGATTAGGTCCGTAAGGCAAAACATTCATTGTAAAAGTAAAACCTTCGTTCCAGTCTTCTATTTCATGTTTTACACTATCCTCAAAATGTGATGCTGATTCAATGGCTCTACCCAAAGCCATAAAGCCGGTTTTTACAACGGTTCGCTGAATGAGTTTATGCCCGGGTTTATAATTAGTTATCATAAGTTAAGTTTTTTGAACACTTTATCAGTTTGTTCAAATTTATGAAATTAATTTGAGATGGGCAAGTGCAATTATCAGTTCTTTGGAATATAGGGCAACTAAAACATTATATGGGCATTATGAAGACAATGAATTACAAGAATCCGCTAAAAGTCAAACAAGTTAAATATCTTCGATGTTTTTGTTTTAAACCACAAAGAACACTCAGAATATTAATCCGCCGGTAGTCAGATATGGTTTACTTACGGCAAATATATTATCCACAGATATTTGCAGATTTACGCAGATATTTTAAACATCTTCGATGTTTTTGTTTTAACCACAAAGAACACTAAGGACACTAATCCGCCGATAGTCGGACATGGTTTTGCCTGCGGCAAAAGTTTTATCCGCAGATCCGCCGGTAGTCGGACTTGTTTACACTGATGAACACAGATGTTTTAAACATCTGTGATGTTTTTGTGTTAAGCCACAAAGAGCACTAAGGACA
>JALSLF010000363.1 GCA_026988445.1 Bacteroidales bacterium | reverse complement strand
GCTGCCAGTAGTCGCGACAGCCGGTTTTCGCCGGTAAGTCCTGCTGAATTAGAAGATTTGGAAATCTCGGTAGATGTACTTTCCGAACCGGAAAAAGTTTCGGATATTAACTCGTTAGACCCGAAAAAATACGGCATAATAGTTACCGACGGCTTTATACGCGGTGTACTCTTACCGGATATTGATGGTATTGATACCATTGAACAGCAAATCAGTATAGCAAAACGCAAAGCAGGCTTAAACAATATCTTAAATGATGATTTAACATTTTATTCGTTTACGGCAACACGATATCATTAATCTCATCAATGATTTTAATGGAAGCAAAATTCTATATATCAAAAGATGAAGGGAAAGTTCAATGCATATTATGCCCGCATAATTGTATTTTAAAAGAAGGACAAACAGGAATTTGTAAAGTGCGTACCAATATTGGAGCTAAACTTATAAGTGAAAATTACGGAAAAATATCCGGTTTTCATTTTGACCCCATTGAAAAGAAACCGCTTTATCATTTTTATCCCGGCAAGGAAATTTTATCAATCGGAAGTGTGGGTTGTAATCTGCACTGCCGTTTTTGTCAAAATCATGAAATTGCACAAACCGGCCTTCACAATTACGGATATTTGCGTAATTTATCTGCCGGAGCAATTGTGAATGCAGCATTACGGCATGAAAATAACATCGGCATTGCCTATACTTATAACGAACCCTTAGTTTTTTATGAATTTATGCGCGACACAGCTCTAAATGCGAAACAAAACGGGCTAAAAAACGTGATGGTTACCAATGGTTTTATCAATCCGGAACCTCTGCAAAGCCTTTTAAGTTTTATTGATGCTTTTAGTGTAGATTTAAAAGCTTTTACCGATGAATTTTATAAAAAAATAACTTCATCGCGATTAGAACCGGTAAAAGAAACATTAATCCGCATTAAAAAATCAGATCGCCTATTGGAACTTACCAATCTGATTATTCCTACATTAAACGATGATGAAAAAAAATTTAAAGAAATGGTATTATGGATAAAAAACGAGCTGGGTAAGGATACCGTTTTGCATCTCTCGCGCTATTATCCGATGTATAAAATGCACATTGAAGCAACATCACCCAAAACACTTTTAAGGCTTTACGAAATTGCAAGCCAAGAACTTGATTATGTTTATATCGGGAATTTACCTACGGTAAAAGGACAGAATACTTACTGCCCGGAATGCCGTCATCAGGTAATTGAGCGTAACGGATACTATACTAAAATTACCGGTTTGGATAAACAAGGAAATTGTATTAATTGCGGGAAAGCAATTATTGAAAATATTTAGTTTATAATAATAGTTCGTTAAATTTTTTGTTTAATAAAAATGAAATTGGGCTAAAGCCCTGTTACTTTGCTGCTTAACTATTCCCCGACTTAAAAGTCGGGGCTATTGATAATCACTCATTGTCAGTTGATTACAAAAAAGCACCGAACTGTTGTTATAAATAATAACATTATAAGATATTGATCTATTATCAAAACTAAAATAAGAAAACAAATGGAACAAACAAGTATTAGAAAACCGGCAGTTGCCGGCAGGTTTTATCCGAAAAACAAAACCGAATTAAGCCGTTTGTTAGATAAAATTTTAAAAGTCGAAAAAAATAAAATAGATTTATCATTTAAAGAAAAAAATATTTTCGGGGCAGTGGTTCCACATGCAGGATATATGTTTTCAGCCTATCAGGCAGTCCATTTTTTTGAGTTATTAAAGCATTACCACAAACAATTCGATACTTTTGTAATTGTAAATCCAAACCATACCGGACGGGGAGCAGATATTGCCCTTGAAAGCCACAACTTTTGGGAAACACCCTTAGGCTTGGTACCG
>JALSLF010000362.1 GCA_026988445.1 Bacteroidales bacterium | reverse complement strand
GAAATAAATAGCTGAATATAAAGTCATGGTTAAACCAACCAAAATAGCTACGTGTACGTGTGGGCCAATAATCCATTGTGTATTATGTAGAATACGGTTTAGTCCTATATCTGCCTGAATAATTCCTGCAGGAACAGCTAATCCGAAACCTAATAAACCACCCAATAAGAATTTCAGTGGATTGGTCATTTTCAACGGACGCGCACTCCATAAAGTAATTAAGGTAATAAAAAATGCTAAACCTTGGGTAATCAGTTCAAAAGCAGTAACCAACTCGCCCGAAACGATTTTTAAAATAGCAGGTTGTGCTTGATCGGATAGTAAATGATGCGACCAAACGGTCCACGAAACAATCATTTCAACCCAAAGAGCTAAACGGGCAATGCGTGCCATATATAAATCTTTACCGGTTATTAGCATAGCTAATAAATACCAAGTACCTGCCACAAAAATCAAAACTAAACCATCGGCAATAAGGTCTAAGCCCCACCAAAACCAGTTCTTGTAAAGTAAAGCATCAATTGCCGTGTTTTCAAGATTGTATCCCAAAATAGCAGCTACCATATAAACCAAAATTAATACACCGGTAAAAGTAATTATAGCAGCATTTAAAAATGTATCTACTGTTCCTCTGGCGATAGCAGCAACAGGTAAAGATGTTAAATTTTCTTCACGTTTGCTTTTCTTTCTAAAAATACTTTCTTTCCAACGAAAACCAACAGCCGACCAAAACATTGCTTTACCATCTACTTTTTCATGTCCCTCAGGTGTATAAGTAATGGTTTTAAAAATATTTACTACAAAAAATAAGGTACCCACCATTACTAAAGCAATGCCCAAAATAAATATTGCTCCACCAACCGGTCCAAACTGAGAAAAGTCGGCAGGCAAGGGCCAATATAAAGTATATAAAGGAGCATAATGTGCAATAAATCCGGCACCCCAGAAAGTCAAAGTACCAAATGTAACCAATATAAAGCTCCAATTTCCTAATTTAATACTCCAAAGAGGCTTTTTCATTAAATAAGGCACCAAGAACAAAAATGCACCAAAAACAATCGAGTAGGAGGAGCCAAAAATTCCTACCAGAGGGTGAGCCGTTAAAATGGCAAAATAATGTTCGGCGTTAATACCGGGTATAGGCGATATTGCATACATACGCATAATCATACCTTCAATGGCAGATAATCCGTAAAATAAAACTCCGGTAACTACAAAGCGCAAAGCTAATTTTTGCATAGGAGTTAAACCATCGGGTTTAAACAAGCCTTGCTCTCCATTCATAAATGTATCTTTAAAACTCATAATATTCAAATTTTCAGGTTAATAATTATTCGGTGATTATTAAAGCATTTTTCAAAATCATTTTATGACCTTTGGGTCCGGAGTACTCAGTGGAGCGAATAGTATATTTACCGGGTTTTTCAAATTTCCACAATAAATCATTTCTATGACCCGGAACTACCTGCATCTGACAAACCATCGTATTATCTTCTCTAAAAATACCAAAACCATAAGTTAAATCTTCTGTTTTTACATCAAACAATACCAGTTCACCTACTTTCGCTGTAAGTTTTTCCTCCGGAAGTTTAAATTCATGATCAACAATAGTAATATTGAAGGTTTCGTCAGGAGTATAATCGCCTCGATTGAGGTCAATAGTTACCCAAGGAATTGTAGCACTTGTTGTAATGTGCAATGAAACCCCGATTACTGTTAAAATAATAACCAGAACAATAAAAAGTTTAGTTTTTAATACTCCGGCTTTTCCCTCTGATGTAATTTTTATGGCAAACCATGCCATAAAAAGTAAAACAGCAATTGCATAGAGGGTATATGCAATTGTTTGGCCATTTAAAACAACTGATGAATCAATCATAATTATACATGTTTAAGTTAGTAAATTAAATGCTCATTACAAATATTACAGCCTAATATATTCTATCAATTCTTAATTGAAGAAAAAAAGAGCTTAGACAATTAAGATATTAATATCTGAATATATTATTCTGATTATCAGAGTACTAAATTAAAAAAATCTGTGAATTACACAAATGATAATTATCATGTTTTATGTAATTCTGCTAAATAACAGCAAATATTAAATGAAATTTATTCAGATATTACAAAAGAATGGGGCTTTTGTCATTTAGGTGACAAAAATATGCTGAAAAGCATCGTATTTTTGCTCTATATAAATTTTGTAAAACCAAAAAGTAAAAGAAATGAAAAAGTTATTAAGTATTTTAATGATTGCAGCAGTATTTATGTTTACATCTTATACTGTGAATGCACAATGTGATGACAACACGACGGCAAAAAAACACGATAAATCTGAGTGTACAACTGCATCGGCAAAAGTAGCAGCAATAAAATTTCATGCCGACTACTGTGGCGCATGTAAAAAGTTAGAGCCGAAAATTTCGGAATTAAAAAAAGAATTCAAAGACAAAGAGGTTGCTTTCGTAGTATTTGATTTTACCGATGATACTAGCAAACAAAAAACACAAGACTTGGCTAAAGCCGAAGGTTTAGAGTCTGTTTTAAACGCTTACAAAGGTACCGGCTTTATAGTTCTTTATGATTTAGAGAACAAAAAAGTAATTGGCAAATTAAAAAACTCGCAAAATCTTGATGAAATGGAAGCAAAAATAAATGCTTACCTATAAAGTCAATAGATATTTAAAGAGTTTATTTGCAGACAGGGTAATTATTTAATAATTTGATAAAAACCGGAAACCTTAATTGCCGGATAAATTGAAATAAAGAAACAATTATCTACTTAGAGTATTAAAATTAATGCAACAGGTTGGTGGCAGATATTTTGGAATTAGGCTTCTCTAGTCTGCCCTTGCCTGTTACCTATATTGAGCGATTATGTAAAAAAAGAAGTGCCAAGATATTGAGAATAAAAAGTTTAGAAAAAAAGTAATAATACTTCAATGTATTAGCGTCTTTTTTTGTAAATCTTTTTAACTCAACAGATTGGTACTTATTGAAGTAGATAATCGCTTAATTTAGGTATTATATATTCCTCTTCTTTTTACATCTTTTTTAACATATAAATAATGAATTACTCGCTCTGTATTAGTCCGACATGCCCAAATTGTATCTCTATACTAAAAAGATTGAACGAAATGAACGTTTCCATAAGCATAAAAAATATTGAAAAGCAAAAAAATAAAAGCTGTGTAAGCCCAATTGTTCCAGCCTTATACAAAGGCAGGAAGCTGATTGCTTACGGTAAAGATATTATCAAACACTTTAATTCCTGAACTAATGAATATTCCCGATAAACTCAAACGTTTAATATCGCTTCTTGAACATACTGATGTAAAGTCAGAAGATGAACTGAATTATATCGTAAATAGTATGCATATAAATATTGCTGATATAAGTGATTATATAAATTTTCGACATCCTTTAAATGAAAGCTACGGACGAAAAATCATCTACGAATCAAAAAAAATTGAAATGGTTACCATGTCATGGAATATCGGTGATTTTACTTCCATTCATGATCACGGACAAGCACAATGGGGCTTAGTTCTTTCTTTTGGAGCAGTACAAAACTCGATTTTTGAAATAAGCAAGCATAAGTTAATGCTTATAGATGAACAAATACTAAATGCCGGAGAAATTACTATTTTAGATAACTCGGCAATTCATCAAATGGGAAATTCTAATTTAAGACCCTCGGTAAGTTTACATATTTATTATACGCAAAAATCGGAAAAAGGAGTAACCGCCGAAGCACGTAATTATGATTTATATGATAATAAAATTTACAAAGCCAATGGGGGTGCATTTTTATTATTAGCAAAAGAAAATATTGTTTCGGAAGAAAAATGCCCGGATTATGACCAAGCGCTTTATGAAAAACAATTTGTTATAAGAAGAAATTTCATAGATAAGTGTTGCCCGGTAAATATGCGAAAGAAATATCCATCAACATCAATAAACATCCATAATGAACAAAGATAAACTTTTAAATCAGCTTTTTGAATACATTAAAAACTATAATACAAAAGGCAGTAAACTCGTTGATTTTAAAACACCCGGAAAATTAAAAGAAAAACTAAATCTTTCTATTTTACCGGCTGGTGGAGATGAGAATTCTTTATTAGCTGATGTTCAAAATTATTTGAAATACAGTGTAAAAACAAATCATAAGCAATTTTTAAATCAATTGTATTCAGGCGAAAATCTGCCTGCATTTATTGGTGAAATAATTGCAGCATTGACCAATACATCGATGTACACCTATGAAGTGGCACCAATAGCCACTTTAATTGAAAAAGAGCTAATCAATAAGATGTGTAGTATTGCCGGTTTTGAAAATGGTGGCGGAACTTTTGCAACAGGAGGAAGTAATGCCAATATGCTGGCAATGATGAGTGCACGAAATAAAATTTTACCTTCGGTAAAACAAAAGGGTTTACAGTTGGCACCCGTTTTAAGTGCTTTTGTTTCCAATCAATCACATTATTCTTTTGATACCGCTGCAAATATTTTAGGCATAGGCAGTGGGCAGGTTTATAAAATAAAATCGGATACTTCGGGCAAAATGTTGGTGTCGGATTTACAAAATGCAATAGAAAAAAGCATTGAAAAAGGCGAAACTCCATTTTTTGTAGCTGCAACTACCGGAACTACGCTTTTAGGAAGTTTTGATCCACTTGATGAAATTGCAAAAATTGCAAATCTATATCATTTATGGATGCATGTGGATGGTTCATTTGGCGGCAGTATTATTTTAAGCAAAAAGTATAAATATTTATTCAAAGGCTTGGAAAAAGCCGATTCTTTTACTTGGAATCCTCATAAATTAATGAATGTACCACTTATTGCATCGGTTCTTTTATTAAAAGATAAACATCGCTTAATGAAAAACCTGAGCGATTTGAATACAGATTATATTTATCACGACAATGATTTGGAAGAATACAATCTGGGAAAACAATCTGTTCAGTGTGGCAGACGCGTTGATGCACTGAAAGTATGGTTGGCTTGGCGCTACTATGGCGATTTAGGCTATGAAAAACGTATCAATAAAATGTTTGATTTGGCAGCTTATGCCGAAAATAAGGTTAAAAGCAGTAATCAATTACAATTACTTGCCCAAAGACAATCATTAAATATAAATTTTATCTACAAAAGTAAAAATCAGGTAGATAGTGATGAATTGAATTTAATGATACGTGAAAACTTAATGCGTAAAGGCATTAGTATGGTAAACTATGGTTATTTAAATGGCAAAGTATCTATTCGGTTGGTAATTTCAAACCCTGATTTAATCGAGGGTGATTTGGATGAATTTTTTGAAAACTTTATTGCTATGGGGAATATTCTGCAAAGTAAAACCATTCAAAACTCACAAAAACAAGATGTAGAAAAATGCTTAATTGTTGAAAATCATGAATAAAGATACAATTATAATGTTAGCGTGGCCTGAAACACCTGCCATACAAGTAGGCTCTTGGTATGAACCGCTAATGAAGTTACTGGGCTTTAATAAGAACGGATACTATAAAGCAGGACACTCTGCTTTAGTTTTAATTAATCACTCAAGCGGAGTATTGAAATATTTTGATTTTGGTAGATATCATACTCCGGTAAAACATGGTCGAGTTAGAAATGATGATACAGACCCGAATTTGAAAATTACCATTAAAGCAATTCTTAATGACGAAAACAAAATAATCAATAAAGATCAAATTCTTCTATATCTCTCAAAGCAAAAAGACTTTCACGGTTATGGTAAAATGTATGCATCATTTTATTCCGGTATTGATTTTACAAAAGCCTATACATTTGCAAAAAATCAACAAAATAAAGGAGCTGTTTTATACGGTCCTTTTGCTTATAAAGGCACAAATTGTTCACGATTTACTTCAAGAGTATTTAGAGCCGGGGCAGCCAATTTCTATAAAAAGTTTCAAACGGTATTGCCCTTTTCTTTAACACAAACTCCTCTTGGAAATGTATTAATATCTGCCAAAAATAATCTATTCTACGAAGTAGATAACAGTTTTATAAAAACACATACCGCCAATATTCTTACATTTTTAGTACATTGGACACTGCCTCCTCTTAAAGCAGTTCCATTTGTGTTAAAAAAGAAAATTGCTAAACAAGAAGATAAAATAATAGATAGTTCAATATCCTTAAATTAATATCGAATGCAAATAATACCACAAAATAAAAACTTAAAACATGGAGCTTTATCTGCTCCAAAGTATCCTGAAAATTTACCTCAGGATGCTAAATGGTTGGGTGGAGAAGGTTATGGAGTATGGTTTCATTTATCAAAACCCAAGCATCTGAAAAAAAAAGAATACAGAATAAGAAGATATGCTGCAGATGGAAAGCTGCACTGTGATAAAATATTTATTCATGATAACGGTGTAGAGCTGATTACCAATCAAAACTTTGATTTTGCCTATATTTCACATTGCGAACAGTGTGTAATTATACAGAAAGGTGAAATTTTTATTTTTAAATCAATAAAAAATTATAATGACTAAGCTATTAACAATAATTTTTATTATGCTTTGGACTACGGCTTTTGCACAGGAGCCCGGTTTTAAGCAAGTAAATGCCCAAGCGTTTTACAAATTGTTAACTTCAGGGAAAGGTATGATATTGGATGTGCGTACCAAATCAGAGTTTGATAACGAGCACATAGCCAATTCGCAATACTTAAATTTTTATGCGCTGGATTTTAAAAAGAAACTACTGATGTTGCCTAAAGATGAAGCGATATACTTGTATTGTACTACAGGATATCGAAGCGAAAAAGCTGCAAAATATCTGGCAAAAAACGGCTATAAAAAAGTATATAATTTGGAGCATGGCATTTTGGAGTGGAACTTGGAAAACCTGCCCGTAATTGAAGGTGAACCCTCAGCTAAATTAATGGCAGATAAAGTTAATCCAGACTTGTTTAAACAAATCATATCTTCCGATACTTTGGTACTCATTGATTTTTATGCAACATGGTGTGGTCCTTGCCGTAAAATGATGCCTTTAATTGATAGTATCCGCACACAGTATCATCCTGCTCTGACTGTTTTCAAAGTAAATGTAGATGTGAGCAAAAAGCTAATAAAACAAGAAAAAATAATTGGGGTACCGCTTTTTAGAATGTATCGCAAGGGTGTACTCCTATTTGAAAAGGACGGAATGATGAGCCGCAAAGAATTGGAAGAAACTATTGAAAAGTATTTATCGTCTAAAATGCCTTAATGTCTTTTACATGACAAAAATCTTACGCAAAAGCCTATACTTTTACTTTGAAATTAGTATAAATTAATAAATCAAAAAAAATGAAACATTTATTCTTAACAGTAAGTTTAATCATTTTGGCATTTTCAGGAATCAAAGCGCAAGATTATATGACCAAAACCGGTCATGCCCAATTTTTTTCGGAAACGGTAGCCGAAAATATTACGGCAAACAACTACAAAATGGTGAGTACTTTGGATACTAAAACCGGAGCAATGATTTTCTCGGTACCTATTCAAAGCTTTGAATTTGAAAAAGCTCTAATGCAAAAGCATTTCAATCAGGAAAACTTTATGGATTCAAAAAAATTTCCGAAAGCAAAATTTAAAGGTAAAATTGATAACATCAACAAAGTTGATTTTTCAAAACCCGGTGTTTATGATGTTACTGTTTCAGGCGATATGACCATGAAAGGAGTTACGAAACACATGACCGAAAAAGGAACTATTGAAGTAAAAGGTAATGAAATTCTCGCCAAATCCACATTTAATATTGCCATTGCTGATTTTGGTATTGGAAAACCCACCAGCAAGAGTAAAAAAGAAAACGTTGCCGATATTATTAAAGTTAGCGTTGATTTGAATTACAAACCTAAAAATTAAGTCATGCTCAAAAAAATTATTTTGGCAATAGCAATTTTTGCAGTTCTTGGCGGCTCTTATGGATTATACCTTTATTTTATGCCGCATAGAGATGTTCAATCTGTTGAAGCTTTTACTACAATTAACACCGGAGATTTAGTGGCAGAATACTTAAAAGACAATGCTGCTGCAAATGCAAAATATTTAGCAGATGATGGCGATTCAAAAGTACTTATAGTTACGGGTAAAGTTTTTTCAAAAGAAAAAGATCAAAAAAATCAGTGGGTGATTGTTTTAAAAGATGATAATCAGCCTGTGGGAGTTAGTTGTACTTTTATGATGAATACCAATAAAAATGCCGAGAATTTGCAAAAAGGACAAAATGTAAAAATTAAAGGAGTGTTGCGCTCGGGCGTTGATGAAGACTCTGAAATGCTTGGTGAAGATGTAATTATTGAAAACTGTGATGTAGTAAAATAAATATACGTTTTCTTGATTAATAATTTTATGGTTTGGGTTTAGTTAGAAGCCGTGTATATTTGATTTATTCAGCTACGCACGGCTTTTTATTTTAAACCTCAAATAAAACAGCTACTTTTTGCAATACAAACCTCTTTAAGTCCTAAGGTTTAAGTTAGACAATTTATGAATTTTCAAAAACCCTATTTAAAAATTGATTGAGACGAGATTGTATTTTGAATACTTCCATGATTTTGTCTTCAATATTATTTTCGAACCAAAAATTATTTCGCACAGAATGTATCACAGCATAGGATTTATATTTTAATAAGTCAATGTCTTGAAAATCCTTTGGAAAACCTTTAGGCGGCAATTTTAATTTTTCTCCAATTATTTCCGGAAATATTGATTTAAACGAATCATCGTTGATAATTGATTTAAATTCATCAATATTATAATAAATTTCATTTCTTATTAATTTTAAAACCGTTGAATCCGGTTTATATATCCCTCCACCAATAAATGATGCATCCGGCTCAATATGAATATAATAACCAGCCTTAGTACTTTTTCTTCCGGTAGCACCTATCAGTGCTCCAAAATGATTTTTATAAGGTCTTTTATCTTTTGAAAAACGAACATCACGATAAATTCTGTATATACAATCTTTGGCACTTATATTACCAATACTTTTATCAATCTCCATTAGTTTAGGAATAAGCTTATCAATAAATTGTTCGAATAAACTTTTAGACATTAAAAAGTATTCCTTATTATCTTGAAACCAATCACGATTGTTGTTTGATTTTAAATCGATTAAAAAATCAAATACCTGCTTTAAATCCATTTGTTACAATTTTATACCAATAGTAATAAATTTATTGATATTATCAAATATTTTATATTTGCAAAAAAATACTAAAAACCATGAGAGTACTAATTTTGATTACCGGTTTAATAATTGTATTGAACGCAAATGCTCAGATAAAAAATAAACCGATGAAATTGATTCCTGAAATCAGTTTAAAAGTTGGTAGTCAGAGACCTGCAGTAGGCGGACAAATCGGTTTAGTATCCGGTTTTATGTTTACCGAACAAATTTTTGCAGGAATTGGTTTTGCTTATGCCGGCAATATGGGAATGGGCGGTGCAACATTTCCTATATATTTTGATGGTAGATATTATTTTCATCCCAAAACCAATTTTTTATTTAAATCAATAGATACGCAAAACGATTTTCAAATTGATGTTCAAATGGGTATTGATATAAATCCTGACAAGGTATTTAAAACAGGATTTATTGCCGGTATAGGATTTGCCTATAAATTTGATTTCTTAAGTATAAATGATTTTAAAATACCTGCTTTTTATTTCGGGTTAAATATTGAATACAATTACAGTAAATACTATGACGAATATCGAGGATTTATTCTTAAAGACGGATATTTAACACACACTATTCTAAACTTTAAATTAGCTTTTGATATTGATGCATTTACTATAAAAAGTCTGTAATATCCGTGTATAAACCCACCCAATTATTACAATAAACTTATTGATAAATATCAACCAACTATTTGACAAGTGCAAGTAGTTTATGGAGCATAAACAATAATTCCGATAAACTTTTTCTGCTAAGTTTTTGTTAATAAGTGAATTATTTTCCTTTCATTAGTCGTGCCACAAAAGCCGGTAAATACCGGTCGCCTTATCTTAAAATTCCTACAAAACCTACATATTAAAAACATGACTTTTGTCATATTAGACATACAAATCTTAATATATTTTTATATGGATTTTTTAAAACCTTAAATCCACAGCTATGTTCGTAGCGAAAAGCCAAAATGTGCGTTAGTATTGGCGTAGCGCAGTTTTGAGACACGCAGACATAGCATTAGTTATGGTGAGTATCGAAAAACGAGCATTCCCAATAATGACGTAAAGTTTGGCTTTGCAGTAGAAGATAGCTGCGGATTTAAGGTAAAATATATTATTAACTTAATTTCAAACTGTTAGCAATGGAAATATCAAGGCGAAATTTTATTAAAACATCGGCTGTAGTTGCTGCGGCTACTGCTGCGGGTTTAGGAATTCCTGAACGAATGAAAGCCAATGCAAAAAATGCAGAAAGTGATTGGCGTTGGGATAAAGCAGTTTGTCGTTTTTGCGGTACCGGTTGCGGTATCATGATAGCCACCAAAAACGATAAAATTGTTGCGGTTAAAGGCGACCCTGCTGCGCCTGTAAACCGTGGAATAAACTGCATTAAGGGTTATTTTAACGCAAAAATTATGTATGGCGAAGACCGTTTGAAAACACCCCTTATGCGGGTAGATGAAAATGGCAATTTTAGCAAAACGGGGAAATTTAAACCTGTAAGCTGGAAACGTGCTTTTGATGAAATGGAAAAGCAAATGAAAAAGGCTTTAAAAGAATTGGGACCAACCGGAATAGCTGTTTTTGGCTCAGGACAATACACTATTCAAGAAGGTTATGCCATGGCAAAGCTTATGAAAGCAGGTTTTCGTTCAAATAATATCGACCCTAACGCTCGCCACTGTATGGCTTCGGCAGTAGTTGGTTTTATTCAAACATTTGGTATTGATGAGCCATCCGGTTGTTATGATGATATTGAACTTACTGATACTATTATCTCTTGGGGAGCAAATATGGCAGAAATGCATCCTATTTTATGGTCGCGTGTTTCAAACCGTAAACTTACTGCACCGGATAAAGTAAAAGTTTTCAATCTTACAACCTTTAGTAATAGAACTTCTAATTTGGCTGATACCGAAATTATTTTTAAACCACATACCGATTTGGCTCTTTGGAACTATATAGCTCATGAAATAGTATATAATCATCCCGAAGCCATTGATTGGGATTTTGTTAAAAAATATAATGTTTTCGCAACAGGTCCTATTGATACAGGATATGGTATGCGTTTACCGGATCATAAAAACTTTACCAAAAAGGAGCTTGAAACAGTAAAAAGTGAAGCAAAAAAGAAAGTTTCGGAAGCTGAGGGTGTTACTTTAAAATACTTGGATTATAATACCGGAGACGAAATTGAAATGAAAAGCAGAAATTCTGCAATGAAACACTGGACTATTTCATTCGAAGAATTTAAAAAAGCATTAGCTCCATATACGCTTGATTTTGTTGCAGAATTAGCCAAAGGCGACCCCGATGAATCTTTAGATTCATTTAAAGAAAAATTGAAACAATTAGCCGCTTTATATATTGAAAAAGACCGAAAAGTGGTTTCTTTTTGGACAATGGGAATGAATCAGCATCAACGCGGTTCATGGGTTAATGAGCAATCATACATGGTGCATTTTCTACTAGGGAAGCAATCAAAACCGGGAAGCGGAGCATTTAGCCTTACCGGACAACCTTCTGCTTGTGGAACAGCACGTGAAGTAGGTACTTTTGCCCACCGTTTACCTGCCGATTTGGTAGTTGGAAATCCGAAACACAGAGAAATTTCAGAAAAGATTTGGAAGGTACCCAAAGGTACGATTAATCCGAAAACCGGTTCTCATATAATGAAAATTCATCGTGATATTGAAGACGGTAAAATTAAATTTGCTTGGGTAAATGTTTGTAATCCGTATCATGATTCGGCAAATGCAAATCATTGGATAAAAGCAGCTCGTGAAATGGATAACTTTATTGTTACCAGTGATGGTTATCCGGGTATTTCATCTAAAGTTTCGGATTTAATACTTCCCTCAGCGATGATTTATGAAAAATGGGGTTCATACGGAAATGCAGAACGCCGCACACAACATTGGCGTCAGCAAGTTACTCCGGTTGGCGATGCAATGCCCGATATTTGGCAATATGTTGAACTTTCAAAGCGTTTTAAAATCAGGGATGTATGGGGTGCTCAAAATATTCCCGGATTGGAAGGCGGTTTGCCCGATGTATTAAAAGAGGCACAAGAAATGGGTTATAGTCCTAATGCTACTCTTTATGAGGTGCTTTTTGCCAACGAGGAAGCAAAATCTTATGCATGGCCCGACCCAATCGGCGAATGGTACCAAAACACTGAGGCAGAAGGTGATAAACGTAATATTGAAGGTGCAGACGGAAAACCTTGGAAAGGATATGGTTTCTTTATCCAAAAATACCTTTGGGAAGAGTATCGCAAATTTGGTTTAGGTCATGGTCATGATTTAGCTGATTTTGATACCTATCATAAAGTACGCGGATTAAAATGGCCCGTTGTTAATGGAAAAGAAACTTCGTGGCGTTTTAATTCAAAATATGACCCTTATGCAAAGGAACAAAACTATGGAGATTTTGCATTTTACGGACCGGCTTTGAAAGAAATTCCGCAAGGAACGCTGAAAGGTCCGGATAAAGATAAAGGAAAAGTTAAACTAAAAAACAAAGCGAAAATTTTCTTCCGCCCGTATATGGATCCGGTAGAAATGCCTGATAAAGAATATCCTTTCTGGGCTTCATCAGGTCGTGTATTGGAACACTGGCACAGTGGAACCATGACCATGCGTGTACCCGAACTGTATAGAGCAGTACCCGAAGCATTATGCTATATGAATCCGAAAGATGCACAAGCACTCGGACTAAAAGATGGTTCATTGGTATGGTTAGAATCGCGCAGAGGTAGAATTAAAGCCCATGTGCAAACACGCGGTAGAAATAAGCCACCTAAAGGTTTAGTATTTGTTCCTTGGTTTGATGAAAAAGTTTTCATCAATAAAGTCTCATTGGATGCAACTTGTCCGATGTCGAAACAAACGGATTTTAAAAAGTGGGCAATTAAAATTTATAAAGCTTAGGCTTTTTAAACTTATAAAATGAAAAAGAAAGACAAAGTGGCAACAAGACGTGATATACTAAAAACTTTACTCAAAAGTGGCGGCTATTTAGGCATTGGCGGATTAACTTGGGGTGCTTATCTTAACGAAGCCA
>JALSLF010000361.1 GCA_026988445.1 Bacteroidales bacterium | reverse complement strand
AAGGGCATGCCTTTG
The DNA here is from genome assembly GCA_026988445.1 of Bacteroidales bacterium. GTDB lineage: Bacteria > Bacteroidota > Bacteroidia > Bacteroidales > NBLH01 > NBLH01. Next base: position 1,863 of record JALSLF010000361.1, on the reverse strand, counting down.
ATGGTAACACCAACACTCCTTTAGATAGTGTAAAAGTAGTTTGGATGGTTGCAGGAGTTAAAGACTCGGTAACTGCAACTGCCGATGATGGATATTTAATTAAAGATTTGCCGCAAGGTGATTATAGTATTTGGTGTTCAAAAGCCAATTATACTACAGTGGTTACTAATATTGCTATTCAAAATACAGATATTAGTACTACTACGGTTCGCGGTGGAGAAAATAAAGAGCAAGTGATTACTTATAACCCTAATTTGTATCCATTAAATGCAGGATTACACGGAAGACTGTATAAAAATGAAAATGGTATTAATATACCTATTGCCGGAGCTACGGTTCAGATAGATTATAATGGAGTTTATCGTGATGATGAAGAATCGTACCGTTTTGTACCTAATTTATATCAAGCAACTACCGATGCCGATGGTTTTTATACCTTTACCAATATTCCGGCTACTCGTGGTGAAATACGCTTTTTAGATTATACCGATGCAAATGGTGAAGTTTACTCCTATTCCAGCGGAAATAACATTTATTTGCAATCAGGTCAAAACATTGCATATCAAAATATATATATGAGCAGGGTGACAGATCAAATCAGATTAACTGCAACTAATTTATGGACTGCACCTAATGAATCAAATGAAGACTTTGCTGTTGCTGATGATATAACGCTTACATTTAATAAAAATGTGAACGAAACAAATACAACAAACTTGGGATATGTATATTTAGAAAATAGTGCCGGTGCGTTAATAGCAAGCACAATTACTTATACCGATAATGTAATTACCATTAATCCTGATGAAGATTTAAGCGAAAACACATGGTATCGTGTACGTTATGATGTTTATTCGGATCAGGAGTACGATAATACCTCTTCTACTATCACTTTCAGAACGGTAAATAATACAGTTATTCCTGCGCAAGTTACTAATTTCGCTATTAATTACAACAATATGGGAACAGGCTGGGTCGCTGACTATAATACAAACTTTATATGGTTTCAAATTGATGTGCTTTCTACCGCAGATTACTATGAAATTTTTGCCAAAGATAGTTACAGCAATTCAGAATATGTTAAAATAGGAACTGCTAACCAACCAGATTATCTGCAAGGAACGCTTTCATTCGGGGCAAGTTTACCAGGTCAATTTGATTATTTTACTGATGATGGAGTACAAACCCCATTTAGCTATGGAACTACAGTTTCTTACAAAGTAAGAGCCGTAAATTCAGTAGGAGCAGGACCATTTTCAAATGTTGTTACTGTTAAAGACGAGACTGCATTTAATTCAGGCGATATGAATATATTAGGACAGGATGTTTCAGCAGATAATTCCGGTGGTACTTCTGATATAACCGTAACTTTTGATTTTATTATTTCTAATGGTCAATATGCGGATGTTTCACATACCCCTATTGTAAAACTGTTTAATGGTGCAACAGAAATTACACCACTTACAACAACTTTTACTTGGGATACGCACCAACATGCGACTATTACTTTAACGGTACCGGCAGGAAGTGATTATAGTTCCTACCAGCTACGTGTTTATGATGTTAATGATAGCAGTGGAAACACTATGGATCCGGCAGATTATGAATCACAAAATTTATTCTAATAGTCGAATATATAATTTTATTAAAAAGCCATCCTTTCAGGATGGCTTTTTTTATCCCTATTATCCTGATATATAGCAAGTAAAATTATCTTATCACACATTAACATACCGGTAATCAATATATGAATATACCAATAAGCAATTTCTAAAATCCAAATTCAAAAAAATAATGTAAATTTGCAGTTCAAAATAACTGAATTTTTATGGATAAGATTAGAAATTTCTGTATTATAGCACA
>JALSLF010000360.1 GCA_026988445.1 Bacteroidales bacterium | reverse complement strand
GTCTTTACTCATTCATTTCACCCAAAATATGTTCAATTTCTTCTTCGGTAGTTCTAAGTTGTTGCTTGCAAAAAGTAATAAGCTCACCGGCACGTTTTACATTTTTTGAAAGCTCGTCAATATCAATTTCTTCATTTTCCAGTTTTGACATTATTTGCTCAATTTCTTCAACAGCTTCTTTATAAGTAAGTTTTTTCTTTGCCATTTTAATGTATCTAATTTAATAGTTGAACAGTTTAATAATTTAAAGTTGAATAGTTGAATAGTTTATAGTTTAGCAGCCAGAAACTAGAAACCAGAAAGCTGCAATAAAAAACAAATTTTCAAATACCTTTTCAGTGCACCCTACTCTAACAAGTTTTAACAATAAATTTCATCAAATCTTAAAACCGATAACCAAAACATCATCAATTTGTTCAATATCACCACGCCATTCGAGCAAGCGATCGTGAAACATAATTTCTTGAATATCCATAGGAAACTCCTGAACTTCGAGAATTAAATTTTTAAATTGACGCGATTTGAACTTTTTACCGTCTTTACCCCCAAATTGATCGATAAAACCATCGGAAAAAATATAGAAAGCATCGTTTTTTTGCACATCCACAACATGGTTGGTAAAGGACTTATTTTGGTTAAAAGATACACCAATAGGCATCCTGTCTGCCTTGTATTCAATTAGTTCGCCATTTCGTATTTGATAAAGTGGATTAAATGCACCGGAATACTCCATTTTATTAGAATCAAAATCAATAATGCAAATGGCTATATCCATTCCGTCTTTTGTTTCATTCTCTCCACCTGTTTGGTGCAATGCATTTATTACATTGCTACGCAATTGATTTAAAATTTCGTTAGCAGGCAAAATTTCATCACTTTTCGTAACAATTTCATCAAGGAAAGTAGTACCCAACATACTCATAAATGCTCCGGGCACACCATGACCGGTACAATCGGCAGCTACTATCACTGCTTTGTTATCACGTTTATAAAACCAGTAATAATCACCACTTACAATATCACGGGGTAAATACAAAATAAAATGCTCGCTAAAAACCTCAGAAATAGCTTGTATCGGTGGCAATATTGCTTTTTGTATCCGGCTTGCATATAAAATACTGTCGGTAATTTCTTTTTTCTGTTGCGTTATTTCATCTCGTTGCAGTTCTGCACGGTTTTTTTGTTTTTCAATTTCATCGCGCTGAGCAAGAATTTCTTCTTGTTTTTGCATTAATTCTTCATTCTTTTCCAGAATTTCAGCAGTTCGTTCTTTAACAATACGCTCTAATTCTTCATTTTTACGACGAAGCGCCATACTGCGCCAACGAACGATTAAATAAACCAATAAAACCATAGCCAGAACAGCGGATGCTAAAAACCACCATTCTAACCAAAAAGGTTTACTGATTTTAAATTCAACTTGCTTGTAGTAGCTCCATATCCCGTCATTACCTTTGGTTCGGTAATTGAATATATAATTTCCGGGAGGCAAATTTGTATATTGAGCAATGTATTTTTTTCCGCGCGAGGCAGCATAATCGTTTTTTAATCCTTTCATAAAAAACTCATACTCAATAGATTTTTCATCCTTGAATGAAAGCCCCGTGAGTTCAAAAGTGATATTATTTTCGTAGGATTTCAATCCTTTTTGTAAATGCTCAATACTTACCTCTCTGCCATTAAGCATTATTTTTTCTATTTTACCCTCCGGAGTATATTTTACTGTCCGTTTTTTCTTAATATCAAAAGTAGATATTCCATGATAAGTACCAATCCATAATAAACCGCGCTCGTCAAGAAACAAACCGTCCACGGCAATTTCATTTCCTTGTAAGCCGTCTTTTGAGTCGATAGAAAATTCAATTTTATTATTGCTTTTATTGTAATAAGCAAAAC
>JALSLF010000359.1 GCA_026988445.1 Bacteroidales bacterium | reverse complement strand
ATCTATGGATATTATTGGCTTTTCGCTACGACCATAGTTGTGGATTTAAGGATATAATTTGATAGTTTCCAAAGAGCAAGGATTTATTGTTGATAGAAAAAAAATATGTAAATTTGTACATAATCGTTCAATTTAGCTTATCGTAAACAAATGTTTTTTTATGGCTGTATCTGAAAAAATATCGCACAACGAGCAATACATAAATATATTAGAATCAATAAAAGAGCAACTGGAAAGTTTGCAAATAAAAGATTTAAAACTAATTTATGAAATTGTTTGTTTATTAAAACCTAATGATGTTTACTCATCAGAAGATACTCAAAAACACCCTATAAAAAGAGCAGAAATTGCCGAATTGTTTATTCAGGCACAGAATGCTTTAAGTAATATAGAAAGAGATTTATCCGATGATATTATTAATATAGAAAGAGAAGACCGTTTATGAAACTGTTTTTAGATACTTCGGCTTTAATTAAGGCATTTCATAAAGAAAAAGGAAGCGATACAATAATTAAATTGTTGACCAATGACGATGTTAAAATCTGGATATCCGAATTAACAAAAATAGAATATAAAAGCGCAATTTACCGTGTGTTTAACAATAAACAAATTTCAAAACAAGACTTAAAAACTACTTTACAAAGTTTTGATAACTATCTGAAATTTATAAATATAAACCCATTGTCATCATTAACCGTTTCAGAAGCAAACAGTTTATTTGACAAATATTACAGTTTTGGTTTACGCTCATTAGATGCTTTACAATTTGCAAGCTTTACATTATTATTAGATACTAAAATATTTTTTGTTACCTCAGACAAAAAACTTGAAAGTATTGTAAAAATGTCCGGTTTTGATGTAATTAATCCACTTACGTATAATTTGTAATTAGTTTAAATGGATAGTAAAAGCAAACATCTACCCCTAATTTCAATAATCACGGTAGTATATAATAGTGTTCAATATATTGAAAAAACCATTTTTTCGGTGATTAATCAATCTTATCCGAATATTGAATATTTGATAATAGACGGGGGCAGTACAGATGGAACGCTTGAAATAATCAAAAAATATAAAGAGTATATAGATTATTTCATCAGTGAAACGGATACGGGAATATACGATGCCATGAACAAAGGCATACGTGCAGCAAGCGGTGATTATTTGTGGTTCATAAATTCGGGCGATGAAATTTATGATTTGAATGTACTCAATATAATTTTTAGAAATAAAGCAAACTTTGCCGATGTTTATTACGGCGAAACCGAAATAATTGACACAGCGGGCAAAACTATTGGTATGCGCAGACATTCTACCCCTAAAAAATTATCGTGGAAAACGTTTAAATGGGGTATGAAAGTAAGCCATCAATCCATTATTGTAAAAAAAGAATTAGCTCCGCTTTATGATTTAAACTATCAATTTTCGGCGGACTTTGATTGGGTAATTAAAGTATTGAAAAAAGCCGAAAAAATAGAGAACACAGGAATTATTCTTTCAAAATTTATGGATGGCGGTACTACTAAGAAAAATCTGAAAGCCGGATTAAAAGAACGATTTAAAATCATGCAAAAAAATTACGGTTTAATACCTACGGTATTAATACATATTATTTTATCCGTGAAATTGCTTTTTTATTATATTGTTAATAGAAGGTATTAAAACTTCGACGCTTGCAAATGTTCAAATATTCTTAGAACAATTTAGCTTGAAGTATAAATTTCCAATACGCAGGGAAAAACAACATTCAATCACTCAATCATTCAATCATTCAATCATTCAATCATCCGCCGGCAGTCGGACAAGTTTCAATCATTCAATCATTAATTTGTATCGTACAATTTACCGTCAAAATAAACTTTTACCGTATTCACGGTAGTATTTATTAAAATAGTA
>JALSLF010000358.1 GCA_026988445.1 Bacteroidales bacterium | reverse complement strand
GTTTCCGGTTCGGGTAAATCTTCTTTGGCTATTGATGTGCTTTATCGCGCAGCGGAGCGCGCTTATTTGGAGACTTATTCTATACATGCCCGGCAATTTTTGAATAAAATGCAAAGTCCCGAAGTAGAATATATAAGTGGTTTGCGTCCGGCTATTCATTTGGAGCAAAAGAACTATATTAATTCGCCGCGGGCTACAGTTGCTACACTTACGGGTTTACACGATTTATTGCGCTTATTGTTTGCACGATTAGGAAAAACCCGGGATAAATCCCTTAAACTCAGCCGGTCGCTTTTTTCCTTTAATAAGCCGGAAGGTGCTTGCCCTGTTTGCAAAGGACTTGGAAAAACAGAGCAAATAAATCCTGATTTACTAATTGCTGATGAAAGTAAAAGTTTACGACAAGGAGCTTTGGTAATTACTACCCCAAGCGGTTATACGGTTTATTCGCAAGTAACCATTGATGTAATGGACCAAGTTTGTCGTTCGGAAGGTTTTACGGTAGATATACCTTGGCGGGATTTAAACGAATATCAAAAAAATGTTGTTCTATACGGCAGTAATAAGATTAAAATACTTTTCGGGAAACACTCTTTGGAAAGCCGTATGAAATGGAAAGGAATAACGGCAAAACCACGAGAAGAAGGTTTTTACAAAGGCATTATTCCGGTAATGGAGGAAATTTTAAAGCGCGACCCCAACAAAAATATTTTGCGTTTTGTGGCATCAAAGACTTGTGATGCTTGTGGCGGAAGTCGTTTTAATAAACAAGCATTGAGTGTTGAATTTTCCGGTAAAAATATTGCCGAATTATTAAATTTCAGCATAGCTGAACTATCCGTTTTTTTTAAAAATATTGATTTTGACACATCCGGTAAGGAGCACGGGAAAGAAATTAAAAATAAAATTCTTGAACAATGTAGTTTGCTTTCCGATTTAGGATTAAGCTATTTGCCATTGAGCCGTCCGGCTGCAAGTTTATCGGGAAGCGAGGCGGCACGTATTCGTTTAAGTACTCAAATAAACAGTAAACTGCGCGGTGTTTTATATGTTTTTGATGAACCGGCAGCCGGTTTGCATGCAGCAGATATGGATAAATTACTGCAAAAAATTATTGAATTGCGTGATATGGGCAATACGGTAGTGGTAGTAGATCATAACGAACAAATTATTCGCAGGGCTGATTATTTGATTGAATTAGGTCCAGGTGCAGGAAAATACGGAGGTGAATTGCTCTATCAAGGCAAATTACCCGAATGGAGAAAATTATACGATAATTTACCCGATAGTAAAACCGCTGCTTATTTATCGCAAAAAATAAAAATCGATAAAGAAAAAAATCCTGTTAAGGAAAAATTTATAAAAATATACGGAGCAAAGGCACGAAACTTAAAAAATATTGATGTAGCTTTTCCTTTAAATACGATTAGCGTACTTACAGGAATTTCGGGTGCAGGAAAATCATCATTATTAAAATATACTTTAGCAAATTATCTGCGTACAAAACTGCACAGGGCAAGAGTTGAATATGGAAGTTTTGAAAGGATAAAAGGTGTTGAATATATTGATAAAATTATTGAAATAGAGCAATCGCCGATTGGGAAAACTTCGCGAAGTAATCCGGCAACATACACAAAATTGTTTGATGAAATAAGAGATTTTTATGCAAAACTTCCGAAAGCCAAAGAATATAAATATACAAAATCGTATTTCTCGTTCAATACTAAGGGCGGGCGTTGTGAGCATTGCCAAGGAGCCGGATACATACAAACAGGAATGCATTTTTTGCAGAATATTCAAATTGTATGTCCTGAATGCAACGGCAAACGCTTTAAAGAGGACTTGTTGGCAGTAAAGTATAAGAATAAAAATATCTATGATATTTTAAATCTTTCCAT
>JALSLF010000357.1 GCA_026988445.1 Bacteroidales bacterium | reverse complement strand
AATTTAAAAAAGGCTTTGGTGATAAGAATTAATAATTTACAATGGATGAGCGAAGCCACAAAAAAAGCAGCTTTGGAAAAACTGGCTGCAATTAATGTAAAAGTGGGTTATCCCGACAAATGGAGAGATTATTCCGCTTTGAAAATCAGCAAAGATTCCTATGTAAAAAACATCATGGCAAGTAACCGGTTTGATTTCGAATATATGATGAACAAAATCGGCAAACCGGTAGATAAAGATGAATGGGGAATGACTCCGCAAACCGTAAATGCATATTACAGTCCCAACCGCAACGAAATTGTCTTTCCTGCAGCTATCTTGCAACCGCCTTTCTTTAATGTAAATGCTGATGATGCTGTGAATTACGGAGCCATTGGAGTAGTAATCGGACATGAAACCACACACGGTTTTGACGACCAAGGCAGACAATATGATAAAAACGGAAACCTAAACGACTGGTGGACAGACGAAGATGCCGCAAAATATAAAGCACAAACCGATAAATTAGTAGAACAATATAACGGATTTGTTGCCATAGATTCGATGCACGTAAACGGCGAACTTACGCTGGGCGAAAATATTGCTGATTTCGGTGGACTTACCATTGCATTGGAAGCCTTTAAAATTAATATGAAAGAAAAAGGTATTGACCCGAATGAAAAAATTGATGGATTTACGCCCATACAACGCTTTTTCTTATCTTATGCAACCATTTGGCGGCAAAATATAAGAGACAAAGAATTAAAAAACCGTTTGGAAAACGATGTTCATTCACCCGGCAGATACCGTGTAAACGGTGCTTTATTTAATGTACCCGAATTTTATGAAGTTTTTAATATAAAAGAAGGAGATAAATTATACCGAAGTCCCGAACAACGACCGGTAATTTGGTAATTTATAATTAGCTTGTAACCGAAGGTTTCGTTTTGAGCGAAACCTTCGGTAAAATACTCATACACAACTAATAACAAAAACCCAATATCCAATCTGCGCTACGACTTTCCACAGCAGATAATCTTCCAAAAAGAAGAAACCGAATAAACCCATAATAACACAAAACAAAATCCCAATCATGCAAAAAATAAAACAAATACTTAAAGATTTTTTTCAAATCGAGCCTATACAAATAAAAGCATTAAATGCTTATGCCAATACAAACTATCTTGTTGAAACAAAATCAAATAAATATATTCTGAAAGAATATATTTTTGAACAAGAATTATTTGATTTTTTACTTGCCGAAAGCCGGATTTTACAAATTCTGTCCAAAAATCAGCCGGATTTATTTCAAAAAGTATATCTAAATAAAAATAATGAAGCTGTTTTCCGAAAAGACAATAAAATGTATCGATTAATCGGTTTTCTTGAAGGCGAAATATTGGTAAATGTAGCACATACCGAAAAATTATTGGAAAACTTTGGTGAAATATTGGCAAAAGCCGATTTAGTTTTACAAAAACTTAATTTACCGGTTATCAAAGCACGCCAATACGAGTGGGACATTTTGCAAATTGATTTATCAAAAAAATATTTTCAAGAAATTGAAAACCCGGCAGACCGTAAATTAGTAGAATATTTTTACTTGCAATTTAACGAGGAAGTTCGTCCGAATATTCCCGAACTAAGAAAAAGCATCATACATGCCGATGCTAACGATTATAACGTATTGGTCGAAAATGATAAAATTAGTGGAATTATTGATTTTGGCGACAGTGTTTACTCTCTGTTAATAAATGAATTAGCCGTAGCGCTTACCTACATTATGTTTGAAAAAGACGAGCCTTTAAAATATGCCGAAGCAGTAATAAAAGGCTACCAAAAAATTATCCCTTTACAGGAAAAAGAAACGGATATTCTTTATTATCTGATTGCGGCAAGACTTTGCATCAGTGTAAGCCAAGCTGCACATACAAAAAAATTAAAACCCAATGATGAATACATCGCCATTAGCGAAAAACCGGCTTGGAATTTATTAAAAAAATGGCTCACCATTAACCCTTTGCATGCACAAAACGCTTTCCGGCAAGCTGCCGGCATGGATCGTGTTTTGGAAGAAAATCTTGACAAAGATATTTCCCTGCGGAGAAAATACATAAGTAACGCCTTGTCTTTATCGTATCAAAAACCGATAAAAATGAATAAAGCTGCCTTTCAATATATGTATGACACACAAGGAAATACTTATTTAGATATGCGTAATAATATTCCACATGTTGGGCATAGTCATCCGCGCGTTGTATTGGCTGCTCAAAAACAAATGGCTCAATTAAATACCAACACACGCTATTTATATGATGAACTGAATGAATATTCCGAGCGTTTACTGGCAAAATTCCCAAAACAATTAAATAAAATATTTTTTGTTAATTCGGGAAGTGCAGCATCCGACTTGGCTATCCGTTTGGCACTTAACCACACTCAAAAAGAAAAATTAGCCGTAATGCAATACGGATACCACGGAAATACTTGGGCAAGCATCAATATCAGTCATTATAAATTTGCAGGAAAAGGCGGTAGCGGAACACCTGAAAATATAATTGTTGCAGATGCACCGGATACTTACAGAGGAAAATATAAAGACAAGGAAACTGCCGGCAAAAGCTATGCTTTTGATTTTATAAAAAAAGCAGAACAAAATGAAGGGCAAATAGCCGCTTTTATTGCCGAACCTATTATCAGTGCTGCCGGACAAATTCCCCTACCCGATGGATATTTGAATGAAATTTATAATTTTATCCGTAAACAGGGTGGTGTGTGTATCTCGGACGAAGTACAAACAGGTTTCGGCAGACAAGGAACAGATTTTTGGGCTTTTGAAACCTATAATGTTATTCCTGATATTGTAATTATCGGGAAACCTATGGGCAACGGACACCCTATGGCTGCTGTTGTATGCACGGAGGAAATAGTAAAATCATTTGAGAACGGAATGGAGTTTTTCAGTTCTTTTGGCGGGAATCCGGTTTCTTGCGCCATCGGTTCGGAAGTATTAAAAGTTATCGAAGAAGAAGATTTAGTTGGAAACGCTTTTACCGTAGGTAATTATTTGATTGAACATTTTAAAAACCTGCAAAAAAAATATCCGGTGATAGGCGATATTCGCGGCAGCGGATTAAATTTAGGTATTGATATTGTAAAAAATCCGCAAAGCAAAGAAGCCGATACCGAACTTGCCGGACAAATTGTAAATAGATTAAGAGAAAAAGAAATATTAATTGGCACCGATGGACCTTTTGATAATGTTTTGAAAATAAAACCGCCTATGTGCTTTACTAAGGAAAATGTAGATTTTTTTATTGAAAAATTAGAACAAATATTAAAGAAAAGATTTAAGGATAAATAAAGCCCATAGGTTTTAGCCTATGTAGAATTTACTGGAATCAGAAAGGCTTAAATAGGTACCGTAGGGTAAACCCTACGGCTATTGAAAAAAACAAATAAATTCTGAGAGTTTGCGCATCTATGACATTATAAATCTCCAAAATGTTTTTATAAAATAAATCACTTTTAAAAGCGATATCCTTGAAATTTCAGCCTTTCATAAAATACCTATTTTTAGGGATTGTATGCTTTAAGCCTGTATGCTACTTTTGTAGTGATTATTATTTGCGTAAATATGAATTTATCAGAACTACAAACAGGCGAAGAAGCTGTAATTGTTAAAGTTAAAGGCAGAGGTGCTTTTAGGAAACGCATAACGGAAATGGGTTTTGTGAAAGGCAAAAAAATCAAGGTTATTAAAAATGCCCCCTTAAAAGACCCTATTGAATACAGCATTATGGATTACGAGGTGTCTTTACGCAAAAGTGAAGCATCTCTTGTGGAAGTTTTGGATGAAAAATCGATAAAAAGCAATGGAAACGGTATTTTTGAAGGAGTAATTACCGAAGATATTCTACGGGAAAAAGCTCAAGAAAAAAGTAAAACCATTAATGTTGCTTTTGTGGGCAACCCAAATTCCGGAAAAACAACACTTTTTAATTTTGCATCGGGTTCAAAAGAGCATGTGGGTAATTACAGCGGTGTTACTGTTGATTTAAAACAAGCAAAATTTACACAAAACGGATATACTTTTAATTTAACTGACCTTCCGGGAACCTATTCATTATCTGCCTACTCGCCGGAAGAGTTGTACGTGCGAAATTTCATACTTAACGAAACACCGGATATTATTGTCAATGTTGTAGATGCTTCTAATTTGGAACGTAATCTGTACCTGACTACCCAACTGATTGACATGGATGTGAAGGTGGTTTGTGCTTTAAACATGTATGATGAACTGGAAAAGAAAGGTGCTCAGTTTAATTATGAAGCTCTCGGTAAGATGATTGGAATTCCTTTTGTCCCGACTGTAGGTTCAAAAGGAAAAGGAGTTAAAGAGCTTTTCGATAAAGTAATTGAAGTGTATGAAGATAAATCGCCCATTGTGCGACACATTCATATTAACTATGGCAAAGGAATTGAAAAATCCATACAAGCTTTGCAAGAAGTAATTAAAATTGATGCCAATAAAGATTTTTTGAATAAAATATCTTCTCGCTTTTTAGCAATAAAACTACTCGAAAACGACAAAGACGCTCATTTCCTTATCGAAAAATTTGCCAATGAAAAAGAAATTTTTGAATTATACAAAAAACAAAGTAGCAAATTAAAACAGCATCTAAACGAAGACCCTGAAACACTACTTACCGATGCTCGCTACGGATTTATTCACGGTGCATTAAAAGAAACGTACAGTGAAGGCAAAATTAATCGCCGAAGAAAGACCAAATTAATTGATAATGTGATTACCCACAAATATTGGGGCTATCCGGTTTTTTTATTTTTTATGTGGCTAATGTTTCAAGCTACATTTAGTATCGGACAATACCCAATGGACTGGATTGATGCAGGCGTACAATGGCTAAGTAGCTTTGTTAGCAATTCTATGCCCAATGGTATGTTAAAAGACTTATTGGTTGATGGAATTATAGGCGGTGTAGGCAGTGTGATTGTATTTTTGCCCAATATTTTAATTTTATTCTTTTTTATCTCCTTAATGGAAGATACCGGCTATATGGCACGCGTAGCGTTTATTATGGATAAAATAATGCACAAAGTAGGTTTGCATGGAAAATCTTTTATCCCTTTAATTATGGGATTTGGTTGTAATGTACCTGCCATAATGGCTACCCGAACACTTGAAAATCGAAACGATCGGATATTGACCATTCTTATTAATCCATTTATGTCGTGCAGCGCACGCTTACCGGTATATTTGATTGTGATTGCTGCTGTTTTTCCCGATAAAGCCGGCTGGATTTTATTTGCTTTGTATATGACCGGCATTGCATTAGCAGCTATTTTCGGAATAATTTTTAAGAAAGTACTGTTTAAATCAAAAGAAGCTCCTTTTGTAATGGAACTTCCCCCTTACCGGAAACCCACCTTGCGCACTACAACAATTCACATGTGGCACAAAGGCGAACAATATTTAAAGAAAATGGGCGGAGTGATTTTGATAGCTTCCATATTAATATGGGCTTTAGGATATTTCCCGCAAACTACCGAAAAAACAGCCGAATATGAAAAAGAAATTTCATCAATGCAACAAAAAATTGAATTATTGCAACAGAATAATCCGGCTACCCGTGAAATAAATGATTTACAAAACCGGCTTGATAATTTAACATTAGACAAAGAAAGTGACCAACACAGTAATTCTTATATAGGCAAAATAGGCCGGTTTATTGAACCGGTAATGTCGCCATTAGGTTTTGACTGGAAAATGAGTGTCAGTATCTTAACGGGAATAGCAGCCAAAGAGGTGGTAGTGAGCACTATGGGAGTTTTATATCATGCAGATAAAAATGCCGATGAAAACTCCGAAACATTAAAAACAAAACTACGAAATGAACGGTTTACTTCGGGAGAAAAAAAAGGTGAACTAATTTTCACACCCTTGGTTTCCGTGTCGTTTTTATTGTTTATACTGATATATTTCCCTTGCATTGCAGTGGTAGCAGCCGTTAAAAAAGAGACAGGACATTGGAAGTGGGCTGCTTTTTTGGTTGCATATACCACAGGTTTAGCATGGATTATTGCCTTTATGGTATATCAAATTGGAAGTTTAATTGCTTAAATTTAAAATTATGAATGCATTTATTCAAGAAATTATCACCTATTTAATAATTAGCATAACGGCAGTTTATACTTTGTATAAAATGATCTTATTTTTTATTCCGTCTAAGAATAAATCGTATTGCTCATCTTGTAGTGGTGGAGCATGTGGCTTAAAAAATCATCAAGTAAGCAATTCAGCAAAAAAGAAAAGACAATTTCAAATTGTACGACAAGAGATTTAAACGTTTTGAAGTCCTTACGGAGGTCCAAAAGTTGCAAAAAACTTCAAATCGTCCGGCAGGACATTTGAACGTTTGGGCTTTGCCGGAACAATAAGTCTGTAAAGAATATTTTTTAGCTATTAGTGTTCGTTTTTTCAAAAATATTGCGGTAGTAAACGTTTTGAAGTCCTTACGGACGTTCAAAAGTTTCAAAAAAAAACTTCAAATCGTCCGGCAGGACATTTGAACGTTTGGAAAGTATCATTAAAGAGGAATGCTCTTTACCATTTGTTCCAAACCGTTTAGTTTAATTTCGTAACACAAATGCAATAAATCACCAAGCTTTCCTTTTGGGAAACCTTTTTGCCGGAACCAAACGAGATAGGGCTCCGGTAAATCTATTATTTTTCTGCCTTTGTATTTACCAAAAGGCATTTCTGTTTTTAATAATAAAATTAATTGTTCTTTATCCGGTGTAATATCTTGCATCTTCTTCTATTTGTTTCTTCGTTTTCTTTTAATAGCATCTACCAAATTAACGAGCTTTTTCTTAACCACGTGAATACGCTTTTTATATATCGGTTCACTTTTAACAAACTCATCCAGCACAGAAATAAATTCAGGAGTGCGTAAATAACCAAAAGATTTATGCGGATTAGCTGTTCCGTTTATTTCATAAGTGTTATTTACTAAAATATCCTTGACTTTTACACCATGACTATTTTCCCGAAAATCTTCGGCAAGCTTATAATCCAAAGCAATATAATCCCTGATATCTGAAAAATTATACCAGTTTTTAATAACTGTTTCCGGTGTTTTTAAGGGTATATCCGAATTATTAATCAATTTTGAATATTTTGCAATACGACTAACCACAAACGGAGCACCCAAAGGTGAACCCATCGTAACAAAAGTATGAATTTTAATATCTTTAAGAATAAAATTTAAAACATCATAAGCAATAATGGTTCCCATAGAGTGGGCAATCAGTAATATATCATCTTTACGATGCCTTTTTAATACTTTAATAAGCCGGTTGTTGATTCTTCTTCTTGATTCACAATCAGGACCGGGATTCTCTTCGCAGTTTTCAGCAAAGTATATTTCTAAGTCTCTAAAATTATTATGAATATAGGATTTGGCAAGAAGCGGATATCGTAAATGATACGATTTATCTAAAATTACTTTGTAAACTATTGTTTTGATAATTCCTGAGAGTTTTTTTCGTAATTCAAAATAGGAAGGGATTTTACTTTTGCCTTCCGGCAGATAGGGCTCATCAATAAAATATTCACTTTCAGGATTTTTCTCGGCAGGTGATAAAGGTTTTTTATAAAGAATATCCGCCCAATAAACCAATTTAAACCTGGGCAAGCGCAAGTTGATTTGTTTTTTCTCTATACCTTCCTTCATTGAAGCAATAAACCATTCGCGCAACAATAAGCGCGGAGGTTTATTTCTCATTCCATGAATTGCAATAATTACTTTTGCCATTTTATTTTTTGTGCAAAAATAATCAATTTAAAAAGAAAAAATGAAGATAAATGATATGTGTGTATAAATAATTGTCAACTTTCACAAGCTTGTTAATGAAAACTTGTATTTATTTATGCAAGCTCAAAATGAGAATTAGAATCAAAGTCGATACTCATCTTGACTTTTACGTTCAATGCGTAAAAAACACGCATTATTGTAGAGAATCTAACGTCTTTAGTATTATTTTCTATTTTTGAAATTTGAGCTTTTTGCACTCCTATAAGTTTTCCCAATTCATCCTGTGTCATATTCTTCTCCTTCCTGATTCTCTTAATCATCTCACCCAGAATATCAGTTTTCAGTTCGAACTCAAATAACTCACGCTCTTTCGAGCCTTTTTCTCCAATATATGTATCGGTCAATTCTTCTAATGAATAAGTTTTCATATTATTTGCCCTCCATTTTTTGTTTGAAGTAATCATTTCTAATTTGTTCCGCCTTTTTAATTTCTTCCTTGGGTGTTTTCTTCGTTTTTTTTATAAAGCCATTTGACGATACTACCAAAGTATTTGTTTTATCCGTTTTATCCCAAAAAGCTAAAAGTCTAATTTGCATTGATAAATATTTTGTTCTAAACTCCCAAATCTCATCTGTTAATTTTTTAAATAACTCCGAATCATTTATTTGTTTAGATTTCCAAATATTAAAAATTACTTTCTTTCTCGTTTTATCATCAAGTCCATCAAGAAATAGTTTTGCTTGTTCCAAAAATATTACCTCAAATTTGTCCATTTAATTTTTATTACAAAAGTAGCAAAAATTTCCCTAAAAGGAAACCGCCTTATATTATATTTTTATCAAATAGCCTAATGCAAAGAAAATTTAACCGTTTACCGATAAAATTTCTTTTTCAAATATAATGAAACATTTACTAAAACGATTAACACAGGTACTTCAATCAAAGGACCTATAACTCCGGCAAAAGCTTGTTGCGAATTTAAGCCGAATATGGCTATGGCAACGGCAATTGCCAGTTCAAAATTATTTCCGGTAGCGGTAAAAGCTATGGAAGCATTTCGCGAATAATCAATTTTTAGCGCTTTCCCAATGAAAAAACTCACAAAAAACATAATGATAAAATAAAATATAAGCGGAACAGCAACTTTTAACACATCAAAAGGAATTTCTACAATTAACTCACCTTTTAAACTAAACATTAAAACAATGGTTGCCAGCAAAGCAATCAAAGTTATGGGTGAAATAAAAGGTATAAATTTCCGGTTGTACCAATTTTTCCCTTTTCTTTTGACTAAAATCACCCGGCTTAGAAATCCCGCTGCGAAAGGAATTCCGAGATAAATTAATACAGATTTAGCAACATCCCAAATAGAAATATCTACATCAAAGCTTTCCACACCAAAATATTTTGGAAGCACCGTAATAAATAGCCATGCATAAAAACTATAGGTAAGTACCTGAAAAATACTATTTAAAGCAACCAGAGTGGCTCCATACTCTTTACTTCCACCACCTAAATCGTTCCAAACAAGCACCATTGCAATACATCGCGCCAAGCCGATTAAAATAATACCCGACATATAGCCCGGTTCATCGCGCAAGAATATAATTGCAAGCGCAAACATCAGTACCGGACCAATAATCCAGTTCAGAAACAGCGACAAGGACATAGCCTTAGTATCTTTAAATATGGCAGGAACTAAACTATAATCCACTTTTGCCAAAGGCGGATACATCATTAATATTAAGCCGATTGCCAAAGGAATATTGGTAGTGCCCGAAGACATAGCATCAATATTATGCGCAACCGAAGGAAAAAGGTAACCGATACCCACTCCGGCAAGCATTGCCAGAAATATCCATAAAGTTAAAAAGCGGTCTAATAATTTTAATCGTGTTTTCATGGGCTTTGTATTTTCTAAAAGTGTTACTCTTTAATAAAATCGTTTAACAGTTTGATAAACTCAGGTGTACGCAAATATCCAAAAGATTTATGCGGATTAATGGTTTTATCCATCCGATAAGTATTTGTAACTAATTGGTCAATAACCTTTACGCCTTTGCTGTTCGGAGCAAAATCATCAGCTAAATTATAATCCATGGCAATGCTATCGCGAATATCGGAAAAATTAAACCAGTTTTTATAAACAGTTTCCGGTGTTTTTAAAGGAATATCCGATTGATTGATTTGTTTTGAATATTTTGCAATACGACTAACTACAAATGGCGCTCCCAATGGAGAACCAATGGTTACAAAAGTGTGTACTTTAATATCTTTTAAAATAAAACTTAAAACATCAAAAGCAATAATACTACCCATCGAATGGGCAATTAAAAATATTTCGTCATTCTTGTGTTTCTCCAAAACATCAATTAAACGTTGGTTAATTTTTTTTCTTGATAAGCAATCTTTGCTATGCTTATTTTCACAATTTTCGGTAAAATAGATTTCTAAATCTCTAAAATTATTATGTATAAAGCTTTTAGACAGAAAAGAATAGCGTAATTTATAATTTCTTTTTAAAAATATTTTGTAGATAATCTTTTTCAACAGATAATGAAACCTTCGCTGAAAAGTATGGGATTCAACAAACGATTTTTCGGGGTCAGGCGTATAAACCTCATCTAAAAAATACGGATCTTCCGGATCTTTTATTTCCGGCGATAAAGGTTTCTCATATAAAACATCTGCCCAATAAACCATTTCAAACGTAGGCAAAGTAGCTTTTAAAGCTAAATTTTGAAAACCTTCTTCGATAGACATTTTTCCCCACTCCATTAATAAACTTTTTGGGGGTTTATTTCTTAATCCGTGAATTGCAATAATTACTTTTGCCATTTATCAATTATTTTCTATGCTACTTTATAGCTCAAAAGTAATTTTAAAAACATTTATTACAAAATCATTATTTTGCAAGGTATCAAAAGCACATAAATAATGTAAAATAGTACAGAATTTGATAAACAAAAGCACCCGGATAATATTTACCTTAAACCTAAATCCGCAACTAAGCTCTTCTGCAAAGCAAAACCATACCTGTTTAGCAGCGGATTTAAGGTTTTAAAAAAATGCTATTTTGCGGCACAATCTTGACAAACGTGCTTGCCGTTTTTTATGCGTGCATACTCGGTAACAACCATTTCGCCACATTCTTCGCAAGCAAAACTATTAAAAGTGTGTTTGGGTTCTTGCCAATTGTACTCAAAAACTTCCGATACCTCCATAATCATTTCAGTAGGTGCATTCATTACTTTATCAACCAGTGGCTGAACCACCTCGTCGGGAACTTGTGTTGGTGGAACGCCTTTTTCGCGGTAGTTTTTAAAAAAAGGTGTGGTTTTGGTTTGCAACATAGCTTCGGCTTTGGGAGTAACACGTACCGCGCGTTTTGTACGTTTATCAATTAATGTTAAACCCCATTTGCCTTTGTGTGTTTTTTCGATGTTTCCTTTACCGAAAGTACATCCGGTAATTACTTGTACCCCATCGGCAAAACAGGTTGCACAGTGGTTATCGCCCAAGTCCAAAATAGCATGTAAAAAACTATCGCCGGTGCGTTCTACACCCAATTTATTCATTGCAGCTTCTGCAACACGCAAGCCATTAGGCATTGCAGGACATTTATGTCCGTGAAATTTTTGGCCAAATTCCAGCCATTCTTTTGCATTTATCATTTTATTAATATTTAAATTTATTTAAAAAACATTTGTAATTGTATGCTTGCTATATATTTTTCGATTGTTTTTTGATGGATTTGAAAATAATTATCAATAGATAATTTAAGTTTATAATCATTGATATAATAATTATATCCCAATCTGCAATAGGGAAAATCATTCGTAGAACTAATTAAGTCATTATAATCTTCATAGCTGAGAACAATTTGATTTTTTTTGTTAATATTTATGTCCGATAGTATATAGTATCCATTTGCTTGTTTTTTATCAAAATCGGCATTCAAATATTCCGCTTGAATATCAAATACTTTACTTTTATACATAACATACAGGTTGTATCTAAAATCAGTGCCTGTAAACAAAATACTATCCGGTAAAACATGAGGTATATTTAGTTGATAAGCATTACGGTATTGTAATGAATAGGCTATTTGTAAGTTATTTTTAAATAAATGCACATTAAAAGCCATTTTCTGAGTGATCATAAACCCCTTATTATTGAAACGGTATTCTTTTATTCCATATCCATTAAAAATACCAATATGTGTTTCTATGCTTTTATTTTTTGTATGAAAATCAGCCTGTACACCGATATCCCTAACACCAAGCGAACCATTAGGATGCAAGGCATTAACAGCTATTGCCCGTTCAATTGAAGGTATTAAATAATCGGGCTGTGTCCATTCTAAACTATAAGCAGGAATAAACTGTCCGAAATTAAAAGAAAAATAAGCTGTTTTATATACTATTTTAGCATCTTGTAAAAAAAACTTTTCTTGCATCCAACTTGTAAATAAAACTTGAACTTTATAAGACCAATGCCGGGAAAATTCAGGCTTGGATTTTAACCAAAACTTGAGTCTTCTAAGCATAAATGTTGTATTCGTATCAAAATTTGTGGACGCTCGCAATTGTGTATATCCATTCCAATCTGTTTTAGAAGAAAAATTATTCTCCTGAGCCATTAATAATGATGAGCATAATACGAATAATAAAGATAGTTTAATTTTCATCTCTATTTTATATAAATGAATGGATTGCTTCCCAACTTAATTTAACTGCCATTAATAATAATATTATAGCAAGTATCTTTTTTACGGTTTGCGGATTTAACTTTTTTTGCATAAAAATAGTTCCTAAGCTTGCCCCTATTATACCTCCTGCCGATGCAATAAAAAAAATCTCCCAATCAACATTACCCATTGCCCAATAAGTTAAAAATCCTGAGAAAGATGAAAACGGAACAACAAAAGCTGTTATTGCAGTAATTTTCTTGGGATTAAAGCCCAACATTAACATTAGCGGAGAAATTATACCCCCGCCACCAATACCCAACATACCGGATAATAAACCGGCAAATCCACCAATAAAGCTCAACTTTAAATACGGACGGTCTTCTCGGTAATTTTCTTTTTCACTCTTTTTATGAAATAAAAACATTAAGCCCGAGAACAACAAAAAAGCTATAAAAAGCAATAATATAATACGATTTGGGATAAATTTTGAAAGATAAGCTCCCACAACTGCAAAAATAAAAGATGATATAATAATCGGTATCCCTATTTTAAAATCTAAACGTTTATTTTTGATATTATTAATACTTGCCCCTGTTAAACTTACGGTATTGTAAAAAAGTCCTACAGGTTTTGCAATATTAATCGGTATCCCCAATGATACAAGTATAGGAATAACAATTATGGCAGCCCCTACGCCACCCAAAGAGAAGATAAATGATGCAAATAATGATATAATAAAAATTAAAAAATCCATATAATATAGTTTATCGTAAATAAACGATTATAAAGTAAAAAAATCTTATTTCTTTATTGGTTGTATAGGAACAAATTCTGTTTCTTGCTTCATTTCAAAAAATTCTTTAAAGATATTTTTTGCAATTAGCCAGTTCTCTCTATTAATACAATATTTAATTTTAGGAGGTTTCAATGTGCCTTGAATT
>JALSLF010000356.1 GCA_026988445.1 Bacteroidales bacterium | reverse complement strand
CTTTTCAATGGGGTCAAAATGAAAACCGGATATTTTTCCGTAATTTTCACTTATAAGTTTAGCTCCAATATTGGTACGCACTTTACAAATTCCTGTTTGTCCTTCTTTTAAAATACAATTATGCGGACATAAGGTGCATTGGACTTTCCCTGTTTCTTTAGGAATATAAAATTTTGCTTCCATAAAAAATCATTAATAAGATTAATGATATCTTGTAGCCGTAAATGAGTAAAATGTTAAATCATCGTTTAACATATTGCTTAGTCCGACTTTGCGTTTTGCAATACTAATTTGTTGTTCAATGGTATCAATACCGTCAATATCCGGTAAGAGTACACCGCGTATAAAGCCGTCGGTAACTATTATGCCGTATTTTTTCGGGTCTAACGAGTTGATATCCGAAACTTTTTCCGGTTCGGAAAGTACATCTACCGAGATTTCCAAATCTTCTAATTCAGCAGGACTTACCGGCGAAAACCGGCTGTCGCGACTACTGGCAGCCACAGCGTTTGAAATAATTTCTAACCATAAATTTTTATATTGTGGTTCCAAAGTGCCTATGCAACCACGCAAACTGCCGTCTGAATTATGTAAAGTAACAAAACAAGCTCTGCGAATAAGAAACTCTTCCGGTGGTTTTTGTTTTTTTAAGACAGAAACATCACCGGTTTTTATAAAAGTACTTACTACATTTAAAGCATGTTTTGCGTAAGGAGTTTTTGCTTGGTACATAGAATTTAATCGTTTTTATTCAATACATATCTTTTCTCCTGAACTGACAATTTCATTAAATATCGGATTGTTTTTGTTAAAATCGTTAAGCCTGATTGGGTGAGGCTCTATTCTGCTGTCAATTTTTCTTCTTAATTTCATTAACTCAAGTTGAATATTTAATAGATTATCATACCCCTTTAAGATAATGGCAATATCTATATCGCTGTCTTTGTGAAATGAACCTTTTGCATACGAGCCGAATAAAAATACACTTTCACAATCAAAATGTTTATTAATTTCTGTTGCGAATTTTTCTGCTATTTTAATAACTGCCTTTTTATCCATATTCTCAACTCTTTTATTCGTTCAATCCAGATATCTGTAAATTCTTTGGTACATTGGTTGTAAAATTCACGTTTATAGTCGTCATAACGTGCATTGATATTAAAAAGAGTAACTGTGTCTAACCAATCAGCATATTCTTCATTTATTTCCAACCCTCCTTTTTCAGCAATTCTTAATAAGTTATGTATTGGTGGCGCATGTTTCCCTTTTTTCTTAACATAATAAGCTTTTAACAATTTTTCAACTGAAATATGTCCTATAAATAAAGCCCAATTATATTTTTTTGATTGAAATAAAAAATGCATAGTTTCAAAATCTTCATCAGATGTATTTAGCCAATGGTTAATGATTTTTTGGGTATCATTTATTTTTTCTTCATTCATCTATATCAACATTATTATTACTTTAACCTAAATTGAGCGATTTTCTACTTCAATAAGCACCAATCTATTGAGTTAAAAAGATTTACAAAAAAAGACTCAAATACCAAAGGGTATTCTTACTTTTTTTCTAAACTTTTTAATCTCAATATCTTGGCACTTCTTTTTGTACATAATCGCTCAATTTAGGTTTAATTTATTGCAATTTACTAAAAAACCATCAAAATAGCATAAAATAATGTAAATTTGAAGCAAAAATCAATAAAACTATGTTGTTTGAAAAATCTAAAATCAAAAATTTAGAACTTAAAAACCGTATCATTATGGCACCCATGTGCCAATATATGGCTATAGACGGTATGCCAGATAATTATCATTTGGTGCATTATGCCGCACGAGCCATTGGTGGGGTTGGGACGATTATTTTGGAAGCAACAGCCGTTGAGCCGCGTGGCAGAATTACCGGGCAAGACTTGGGTTTGTGGGACGATAAGTTTATTGAGCCTTTGTCGGGTATTGTTAAGGAATGTAAACGCTACGGAAGCGCAGTAGGCATACAAATTGCTCATGCCGGCAGAAAATCAAGAATTAAAAACGAGCCAATTGTAGCTCCTTCGCCCATAGCTTTTAATCAGGATTTTCCGGTTCCGCATGAATTATGCAGCTCGGAAATTGTTGAAACTGTACATAAATTTGCACAAGCTGCCCAAAGAGCCGTTAAAGCGGGTTTTGATTTTATTGAAATACACGCCGCACACGGTTATTTGTTGAGCGAGTTTTTATCGCCGCTTACCAACAAACGCACCGATGAATACGGACAAAACAGAGCCTTATTTTTAAAACAAGTTTTAGAAAAAGTAAAAAAAACAATACCTGCCGACTATCCTGTTTTGTTAAGAGTTTCCGGCGATGAATATCACCCCGAAGGCAATTCCCGTGAAAAATTGGCTGAACTTTTAAAACAAGTTGAAGAACTATACGATGTTTTGCACATAAGCTCTGGCGGTATTATTCATCAAGAAAAGTATGAAGTTTACCCCGGCTATCAAGTACAATTTGCCGAAGAATTAAAACAATTAACCGGCAAACTGGTAATTGCTGTCGGACGGCTTGAAAATCCCTTATTGGCAGAGCAAGTTTTAAAGGAAGGAAAAGCCGATTTTGTAGCTGTCGGCAGAGGAATATTAAGTAATCCGAATTGGGCTTTGCATGCTGCTTTAAAATTGGGTGTTGATATTAAGTGGCATGGGGTTTATGAACGAGCAAAGGGGATATGATGAATTTGCATCTGTTTCAAAAAATGCGTATATTTGTACCAAATTGGTACATAAAAATTTCAAGAATATGTTAATTATTAGTAGTAGAGAATTTAGGGCAAATCAAAAAAAATATTTTGACCTTGCCGATAATGATGAAAAAATAATTGTTCACAGGGGAAAGGATAAAGCCTATTTGCTAAGTCCTATAAAAGATGTAGATGTTTATTTTTCCGAGCCTGAAATAATTAAAAAAATGCAAAAAGCAATTGATGAAGTAAGACAAGGCGAAACAGTAACTGTTGAAAAAGATGATATAAAAAAGTTGCTTAATTTATGATTTATAAGCTTATTTTAACAAAAACAGCCTTGAAAGATATTGATATATGGAAAAAATCGGGAAATAAATCCGTGTTGAAAAAAATTGAAACTATTTTAAACGAATTAATTGAAAGTCCTACATCAGGTACAGGGCAGCCGGAAGAATTGAAACATAATTTCTCGGGATATTGGTCAAGGCGAATTTCTCAAAAAGACCGGATTGTTTATAGTATAGATGAAGAAAACCATGAGGTAATTATTTATATGTTAAAAGGACATTATGAAGATGCTTAAACTACCGGAATCTATGAAATTAATATTATGGTAAGAAATAAATTATCCATTTTACCAATCATATCCGGTATTTTATTTGCTTTGGCTTGGAACAATTTATTGCCTGCTATTAGTTTATTTGTTGCATTTATCCCCTTGCTGATTTTAACAGATGTTGAAAAAACGGATACTCGCCGGATTTTTCATCAATCCTTTCTTGCATTTTTTATCTTTCATTTAATTGCCGTATGGTGGATATACAAGTCCGGCTTTTGGGGCTTTATTGCGGTAATAAGCATTAATTCTTTTTTGATGGCGGGCCTGCTTAGCCTGTCTTACTTTAGTAAGCAAATATTTGGGACGTTTGCCGGATATTGGGCATTAACAGCTTATTGGCTTAGTTTTGAATATTTACATTATTCTTGGGATTTGCAATGGCCCTTTATGAATTTGGGTAATTGGTTCGGACAAATACCTGCGCTCATTCAATGGTATGAATACAGCGGAGTGCTTGGCGGCACTTTATGGGTTCTTTTGATAAATATTTTTATTTATGAGTTGTTTCTTTCAATAAAAAGAAAACATTTTAAAAGTATTTTTATCAACAGTGTCTTTCTGCTTTTCATTATAATTTTTCCGCTGCTATGGTCAAATTCATTATTGCATAAAAAAATACAAAGAGGAAAAACGCTGCAAGCTTTAATTATCCAGCCAAACATAAATCCATATACTGAAAAATACGATAAATCTTTATTTCAAGAACAAATAAACGCACAAATTTATACAGCGGAAAATAATTTAGATACAAGTATTGATTTATTGATTTTTCCCGAAACCTCTTTACCGCTTTATTTAAACAGAGACAGTTTAAACCGGAATGAAATTATAAAACACCTGCAAAGATTAAGCATGCATTACCCCCGATTATCGGTTATAGCGGGAATTTATACCTATAAAATTGACAAATACGATACCTTATATTATAATACGGCGATTTTTATCGATAAAAATAAAAGTTTTGTTTTACACGATAAATCCAAATTGGTGCCGGGCGTTGAGCGTACTCCGTTTATTCGATTTTTAAATTTCTTTCCTGATTGGAATGCAGATTACGGCGGGATTAATTCAAGTTTGCAAATTGCAGAAGAACAGACAACTTTTGAGACGAAGGATTTTAAAATTGCGGTTTTAATTTGTTACGAAAGTGTTTTTGGAAACTATAGTGCTCAATTTGCAAAAAAAGATGCAAATATTATTGCTGTGATTACCAACGATGCTTGGTGGGGCAATACAGCTTCATACGGGCAAATATTGATGCATAGTCGATTACGAGCCATAGAAAGCCGCCGGCAAATAATCCGTGTGGCGAATACGGGGATTAGTGCTTTGATTAATGAAAAAGGAGTACTTATTAAATCTTTGCCGCTTAATGAAAAATCAGCTTTAAAATTAACTGCTCACACCAATAACCGGCTTACTTTTTATGTAAAAAACGGCGATATTATCGGTAGAATAGCTGTTTTTACTTCAATAATTTTGCTTTTGGCAAGTTATGTGCGGAAAAAGAAAGAAAAATACAAGGTCTGAATTTTCTGAAATAAATTATCCTTTATCTCTAATTTTAGCCAACTTTTCTTTATTCAGAATTTTAATTCGTTTCCCATCAATTTTAATGATTTTTTCATCTGCCAATTCTGTAAACATTCTACTGATGCTTTCTCTTGAAGAACATACCAAATCAGCAAGTTCATTTCTGTTTAAGGGCAAGTCAAATTCATCAGAATTGTATAATTCATCGGCGAAAAAAATCAGGTTATTGGCTAATCGTCCAAAAACTTGCTTTTGCAGCAAATTAACACAGCGATGAAATTGGTCTAATTCGCTTTTGCACAACTCAATAATTATTTCATAAGAAAAATCAGGGTTTAATCGTAATAATTCTTTAAAAGTAGATATGTCGATAAAACAAGCACGTGTGTTTTGTACAGCAACCGCCGAGTAGTGGTTAATTTTATCACCCATTGTGGTGGGTAAACCAATGTAGCAAGGAGCTTTTTTAATTTTTAAAATTTGTTTTCGTTGCGGACCGGCTATGATTAATTTCACCATTCCGCTTTGTAAATAGATTACGTTGGATGACAGTACATTTTGTTTAAAAATAACTTCATCTTTTTTGAAATCCACTTCTACACAGTTTTGACTCAATATTTTAAGCTCGCCGGTATTTAAGCTTTTAGCCGCTTCTGACTTTAAAATGCACATTGAGCAGTCCTGTTTTTTCATAAAAAAGAGTTTCAGTATTTTATTCAAAGATATAAAAAAATACACAAAAATAAAATGTGAGGAATGTCACGTTTTAAGGGGAAGCATGTCAAGCTGTTTCCCTTGATTCTCATCTTTCGGGCACATACCTTTGTACTAATTAATAATTAAAATTTTTTAATCATGGAAGCAAATAAAAAAATGTGTTTAGCACTTTTTACAGGGAGTGTTGATAAATTAACAGCTGCCGGAGTTATTTTAAGTGGCGCGGCTGCCGATGATATGGATGTGGATATTTATGTTCTTTTACAAGGAGCAAGGGCATTTCGTAAAGATGTAGCCGATGATGCAACTAAACTTAATATGGCTGAAAATCCTGAAATGAAAGATGAATTTATGGAATCTTTGAAAAAACTAAATGTAAAAACTTGGTTGGAGTTTTTCAGAGAAGCTAAATCATTGACCAATGTAAAAGTACATATCTGCGGACTTGCCGGAAAAGTATGGGGTGCTGATAAACTTGAACAATTTGTGGATATTACCGATGATATTGTTGGTATCGGTGAGTATCTTACAGCTGCACAAGAAGCTGATGTGAATTTATTTATTTAATAACCATAAAATTTTAGAAAGATGACAACAGATGAATTACAAGCAATTGAAGTAAATAAAAGTGTTGATGCACGCGGAACTTCATGTCCGGGACCCCTTTTGGCTGCTAAAAAAGCCATGGGTGAAATTAATTCCGGTGATGTTTTAGAAGTTTTATCTTCTGATGAAGGAACTAAAAAAGATATTCCTAAATGGGCTACAAAAAAAGGTCATGAGTATCTTGGTACTATTGAAGAAAGCGGTTTTTTCAAAATATATGTAAAAAAAGGATAAAAAATGAGTTCATCAGGTAAAGATATGCCGAAAATACTTGTTTTTTCTACCGAAAAAATTTCTGATCCGGCTATTGATATGGCGGGTTTGTTAAAATTGCATTACCCGCCCAGAGTATATATTATATCATTGCCGTGTTCAAGTGCCGTTAAACCTCGTTGGATACTTAAAGCTTTCAGCGAGGGCTTTGACGGTGTTTTTATTGCTGCTGATGGTACTGATTGTCCGTATGGTGAATCGTGTACCGATAAAACCGGAGCAATAATAAAGCAAACTCAGGATATGCTTAAAGAAAAAGGTATTGAACCGGCTAAACTTAGAATGGCTGCAATTTGTTCAATTTGTAGCGAAGCATTTGTAAAGCAAATGAAAAATTTCACGGAATATCTTGTGAATCAAAAAACAAATTAATATGCAATATCAAACAGATAATAACAGCTACGATGCATTAGTAATTGGTGCCGGAATAGCGGGTGGTGAAGCAGCACTTAATCTTGCAAACCTTGGTTATAAAGTCTTGCTTATTGATAAGGACTTGACCATAGGCGGTAAAATGATTATGTTAAGTAAAGTTTTTCCCACTTTGGATTGCTCAGCTTGTATAACTACGCCAAAAGTATCCGAAATTTCAAGGCATCCGAATATTAAAATTTTAACAAGCACTCAAGCATCAAATATTACACAAAAAAGCGACGGTACTTTTATGGCAGAAATTACTACAAAACCGAGATATGTTGAAATAGAAGATTGTACCGGTTGCCAATTGTGTGAAGAAGCTTGTCCTGTAATTGTAAAGGATCAGTACCAGTATGATTTGGTGGGTAGAAAAGCGGCATATATCCCTTTTAGTATTGCAAGTCCGCGTGCAGCTGCAATTGATATTGAGAATTGTACTTTATGTGGTGCTTGCGAACGTGCTTGCCCGACAAATTGTATTGATTTTACTCAAACCGATAAAAAGATTACAATAAAATGCAACACGGTTATTTTGGCAACCGGATTTCAGCTGTTTGACCCTACGCTAATTCCCAGATATGGTTTTGGAAGGTTTAAAAATGTAATTACCTCTATGCAAATGGAGCGGCAATTGGCACCTACACGACCCTTTAATACCGTTTTAAGACCAAGTGATGGAAAGTTACCAGATAATATTGCTTATGTTTTATGTACCGGCTCGCGTGATAAAACGCTTGGCAATCCTATTTGTTCGCAAGTGTGTTGCATGTATTCAACAAAGCAAGCACAATTACTGATGGGTGCTTTACCTATGGCAGATATTACGCTTTATTACTTGCATATAAGAGCTTTTGGTAAAGGTTTTAATGAGTTTTACGCACAAGCACAATCTATGGGCGTTGAATTTGTAAAAGGGAAAGTTGCCAAAATCACGGAAAAAGAAAATGGAAATCTGATTTTAAGATACGAAGATATCAATGGAAATGTAGTAAAAGAAACGGAACACGATATGGTTGTTTTGTCTGTGGGCATTTTACCAAATGTGGGTATTCAAGAATTATTTTCAGGAATAAATTTAGAGTTAGACGAATTTAATTACGTAAAACAAACCGATGTATTAGCAAGTCCTGCTGCTACAAGTATTAATGGTGTTTTTGTTGCAGGAACAGCATCGGCACCTATGGATATTCCGGACTCAATATTATCAGCGGGTGCTGCATCTGCCGAAGCTGCAAATTACATAAGAAAAATGTCGGAAATTAATGTTTCAGTCTAATTTTTAGCTAAAATTCAAACTTATGAAAAATAAAATAGGTGTATATATTTGTCATTGTGGCGGAAATATTTCGGATTATGTTGATGTTGAAAAGGTTAGAGATGCCGTTAAAGATATTGAAGGTGTTGAAATTTCGGTAGATACAATGTTTGCTTGTGCAGATTCAAGCCAAAAGCAAATATTTAATGATATAAAGGAAAAGCAACTTGACGGATTAGTGGTTGCTTCTTGCTCACCTAAATTGCATTATCCTACTTTTAGTGCGGTTGCCGAAAGGGCAGGATTGAATAAGTACAACTATGTGCATGCAAATATTAGGGAACAAGTATCTTGGGCACATTCTGATAATAAACTTGGAGCAACAGAAAAAGCAATTCAAGCAGTAAAAGCTGCAATAGCAGGAGTAAAAGAATCAATTTCATTGGAACCCATTAAAATAAAATCGCAAAAAATTGTTGCTGTTATAGGAGCCGGTGTGGCAGGAATGCGTGCAGCAAAAGAACTTGCTGATTTAGGTGTAAAGGTTTATTTAATTGAACGTGAATATTTTGTAGGAGGAAGAGTTGCACAACTTGATTATTTATGCCGCGTTCAGGAAACGGGAAAGGAGTTGGTTACACGTATGTACGAAGCTATCCATAAACATGAGAACATTACTCTTTTTACCGGAGCGGAAATAATCGAGAAAGGAGGAAGTATTGGAAATTTTAAGATAAAACTTAAAATTACCCCGCGCTATATTAAAAAAGATTGCAATGAAGACGAATTAAAAAAAGCAATAGAAGTTTGTCCGGTTGAAGTAGATGATGATTTTAACTTTAATATTACAAAGCGCAAAGCAATTTATAAAAATTACCCGAGTGAATATCCGCAAAAACCGGCTATAGATATTAAAAATTGTACACGTTGCGGCGAATGCGAAAAAGTATGTTCAAGTATCGATTTTAATCAAAAAGAGGAAATCTTAGATTTAACTGTAGGTTCTATTTTAACTGCCACCGGTTTTGACCCTTATCGCCCAAAAGAAAATGAGTTTGGTTGGGGTTTAGACAATGTAGTAACATTACCGCAATTTCGCAGGATTATAAATATGTGTGATGACAAACTTATTTATAATGGCAAAGAAATAAAGGAAATTGCATATATATATTGTGTAGGAAGCCGTCAGGTAGATGGTGAAAATAAATATTGTTCACGCTATTGTTGCACGGCAACACTTTATACATCTATTTTAACGCATAAAAAATATAAAAACATTCATGCTTATCATTTTAATAGAGGGATAAGAACTTACGGAAAACAAGAAGTTATTTACGATGAGGTTTCACAGTTGGGGGACATTTTTCTCCAATCTTATGAATATGATCCGGCTACTGTTGAAAAACAAGGAGATAAAACTATTGTAAAAGTAAAAGATATTTTAACCAATAATACGGAAATTGAAGTTGAAGCTGATTTAGTCGTATTGGTTACAGGTATGGAACCGCGAAAAGATAATTCAATAGGTGATGTTTTAAAAATTCCTAAAGGAAGAGACCGCTTTTATAATGAAATTCATATGAAATTGCGACCTGTTGAAACGGTTATTGACGGGATTACCATAGCGGGAGCGTGCCAAGGCCCCAAAAATATTCTTGAATCGGTAAACTCAGCCTTATCAGCCGCAACAAAATCGTATTCTATTGTAAATACCGGAGAGTTGGCTTTAGAGCCTATTATTGCTTCTGTTAATGAAGACACATGTACTTGGTGTGGTTTATGTGCCGATGCATGTCCTTACGATGCAATTGAACTGATAAATAAAAACGGAAAAGATATTGCCGAAATAAATAAATCAGTCTGCAAAGGTTGTGGTATGTGTTTGCCGGTGTGCGAGAGCGATTCAATTGAAATGAGCGGGTTTACAAACAATATTATCGAAAATATGATTAGTGCATACGCAGATATTTAATGAAATCTAAAAAAAATAGTTATGGCAGCCGATAATAAAAGAACTGTTTTAATCATGAAAGAAAAAAGAACAGTTCCTCAAAAAGTAAAAGATGAATTAAAATATTTTACCCAAGTAAAAAAGAAAATCTTAAAAGCATTGAAAGAAAAGGAAATGACAGTTCCTGAACTTGCCAAAGCTATTGAGATGCAGGAAGGAGATACATTATATTATTTAATGTCTTTATTGAAGTATGGTTTTGTTGAAACCGGTGAAATTGACGATATGGACGAATATTTTTACTATAAACTGAAAAACAATGGCTAAAATAAATCCTGATTTTAAAGATGAATTAAAAAAATACGGAGCATTTGATTTTAATGCTTGTTATAATTGCGGGCATTGTACTGCAGTTTGTTCACTTTCTACGCCCGAAGATTCTTTTCCGCGCGAAATGGTGCGATTAAGTGTACTCGGATTAGATGAGAATATTCAAACATCACTTAAACCCTGGTTGTGTTATTATTGTGGCGAATGCAGCGAAACTTGTCCGCGTCAAGCTTTTCCGGGTGAGTTGATGATGACACTCAGGCGTTGGCTTACAGCAAAATATGATTGGACAGGACTTTCCGGTTTATTATATAAATCACTTTCTTTAAGCATATTATTTTTTGTGTTATTAATTGCGGGTGTGTATTATTTTGCTGTTTCTGAGCAATTTAATGTTGAAAAAATTATGCATATCGGTCATTATTTTGAAATGTTTGCAATTATCGGTGTTTTTAGTATTATTATTTTGCCGAATATTATCAGAATGTGGTATTTTACCATAGTTAAAAGCGGATATAAAATTAAATTTAATACTTACATTAAAAAATTTGGAGAATTGATTGTTCATATGTTTACACAAAAAAGAGCCTTGGGGTGTGATGATAATCAAATACGGTGGTTTGAACATTTAATTTTGGTTATCGGTTATTTGGCTTTGCTTTTTACAACTGTGGTTTTAGATTGGTTTGGTACCGATAATGATTTTATTATTGTACTCGGCTATGTTGAAAGTGCACTTATTTTCATAGTTACATTTATTTTTATATTTGAACGTAGCAAAAAAACAACAGAGCTTTCAAGTCATTCACACCCAAGCGATTGGTTTTTTGTGATTTGGTTGTTTCTAATGGGACTAAGTGCTTTTTTTGTACGAATATTTATAGATACAGGTTTAATCCATCAAAAT
Source organism: Bacteroidales bacterium (assembly GCA_026988445.1). Taxonomy (GTDB): domain Bacteria; phylum Bacteroidota; class Bacteroidia; order Bacteroidales; family NBLH01; genus NBLH01. The sequence goes on along the minus strand of JALSLF010000356.1, from coordinate 2,143 downwards.
TTATGGATGTATCTTTTCCATTTAACGGTTTTAGTGCAGTGGGCACTTATCATTGTTCCGTTTGGGAAATGGACTCATTTTTTATATCGCTCATTTGCTATGTATTTTGATGCACTAAAAAAAACAAAATAATTTAGATTGGCTTTTGTGATTTTCCAAAAAGCAAATGCCTTGCAAAAAAAATAACAATTTTATCAGCCGGTTAATATTTTAGCCGGCTGTTTTTAGTATAAAAAAAATGAATATTTAGTAAAAATATGAGGGTTTTTAAGGTTTAAATTGTATTAAAATAGTACTATTGTTTTTGTAATTTTTAACAAAGCTATTTAAACCATGCAATTAAAAACATTTTTTACTTTTCTGATTTTTATTTCTTCCTTAAACCTAAATGCGCAAACAATAAAAGGACGTGTGCTTAGCAAATCTACAGGACAAGCCATGCCTTTTGTTACCGTAATTTACAACCTGCAAAAAGAAGGGTTTAGTACGGATATTGACGGTAATTTCAGCTTTCAATTATCGGATAAAATTGAGTTTTTAAAATTCAGCTATGTAGGATACGAAAGCGTATTTATCCCGAAAGAAAAAATACCTACAAATCAGGAGCTTATAATCCGAATGAAAGAAAAAGAGTTTAATATTGATGAGGTTACTGTTTATCCCGGCGAAAATCCTGCACACAGAATAATTAAAGCGGCCGTAAAAAACAGAAAATTAAACGACCCCGACAAATTAAAATCTTATGCTTATACCGCTTATCATAAAATGATTTTTACCGTGGATATGGAAAATCCGGTAGTGAAAAAAAATTATCAACCAAAACAACTGCCGCAAGATAGCCTTAGTATTGCCAAACGCGACAGTGTAAAAAGAGCACGAGAAGCGGATTCGTCTTATCGTACCCCTGAAGAATTTTTTGCACAACAGGATTTGTTTCTCATGGAATCGGTAAGTGAAACAAAATTTAAACAACCTGATTTAAAAAGCGAAAAAGTGATTATGTCGCGTGCTTCGGGCTTTAAGCAACCTTCTTTTGTGTTACTTGCTTCGCAATTTCAATCTTTTTCTATTTATAAAGATATGATTACCCTTGCCGAAAGCCGGTATATTAATCCGCTTGCAAATGGCAGTTGGAATAAATATTTTTTTAATATCGAGGATACTACTTTTACAGAGCGTGGTGATACGGTTTTTATTATTTCCTATCGTCCTAAAAAAGGGAAAAATTTTGAAGCACTGCAAGGTGTTTTAAATATTAACACTTATAAATATGCGGTTCAGTCGATAACGGCACGTCCGGTTGAAAATGAAGGGGCTTTGGGAATTGAAATTCGCCAAAGTTATGATTTGGTAGATGATAAATATTGGTTTCCGAAAGAATTAGATACCAAATTGATTTTTAATACCCTTGAATTATCCGAAGATAGTCTAATTTATTATATGGTTGCCAAAGGCAAATCTTATTTGAAAGATGTTAAAATTAATGAAGATATTAAACGAAAAGAAATCGGGAATATTGATTTTTATGTAGCCAATAAAGCTTTTAAACAACCCGATAGTTTGTGGCAAAAATACCGGCAAGACAGTTTATCTGCGAAAGATTTAAAAACTTACCGTACAATGGACAGCATCAATAAAGAACATAATTTGGATTTAAAACTGAAAACTTTTAAAGTGCTGGCAAAAGGATACATCCCAATCGGCTTTGTTAATTTAGACTTGAACAAATTAATGGATTGGAACGTATTTGAAAAATTCCGTTTGGGAATAGGAGCGCATACGAATGATAAATTAATCAGAAATATTAGCCTTGGCGGATATTTTGCCTATGGTTTTGGCGATGATGAATGGAAATATGGTGGAAATTTGAAATTTAAAATCTACCCCAAAAAAGATATTGAGCTTAATTTGCTTTATAAAAGCGATATTGAAGAAAGTTCCGGTTATGAATTTTTGCAAAAGCCCGGTTTCAGCTCAACCGAAAGTTACCGCTGGTGGTTTATCAAAGATATGACCTACAATGAGCAATATGCGCTTGATTTTCAATTTCGACCCGTACGGAAATTTAAAATGCTTTTGAATGTAAATCAAAGTACAAAATACAATACTTCCGGCTGGTATTTTCAAGATGGTTTTGATGCTT
>JALSLF010000355.1 GCA_026988445.1 Bacteroidales bacterium | reverse complement strand
TAACAATTACCGGAGGTAAATGGACTACTTACCGGAAAATGGCAGAAGACACGGTTGATAAAGCCCAACTAATTGCCGGTCTGGAACACCGGAAATGTGTTACCGAAAATATGCCCATTCACGGTTATGTAAAAAATGTAGATTACAAAGATCATTTATACGTATATGGTTCCGATCGTATTAAAATTATGGATTTAATCAATAAAAATCCGGTTTTGGGTGAAAAATTGCATGAAAACCTGCCTTTTTTAAAGGTAGAAGTAGTTTGGGCAGTACGGAATGAAATGGCACGTACCGTAGAAGATGTACTTGCCCGCCGGGTAAGAGCCTTGTTTTTAGATGCCCGCGCAAGCATTGAAATGGCAGAAAGTGTTGCCAAGATTATGGCTAATGAATTAGGCTATAACAAAAAATGGATTGATAATCAAGTAAATGCATACACAAAACTTGCAAAAGAATATTTATTGGTTGATTAACACCTAAAATCTGCAGCTATGGTTATAGTTGCAGATTTAACCTAAATTACTTACTCATTTTCACAACGTTTTTTCAAATTTGCTAAACCTTTTTCAAAATCCGCTCCCATCATATCATCAATATAAAAATACATAAAACGCTCAAAAGGATAGCTGAATTTTCCTTCAAAAACCCAGTTCACTTCTGTGCTATCGCCCACTGAACGAAAATTCCAAAATCCATAATTCAAACCTTTCCAAGGTTTAAAAAACTCAACTTTTGTTTCAATGCTTTCAAACTCGTCAACTTTAATAATGCTTAATTTTCCCGAACCAATTTTATTTCCTTCCCAAAGCCAAGAGGCTCCCACGCCTCTTCGGGTTTCGCTCAAAGTTATTTTTGCATCTGGTTCACGTTTTACCCAAGGATTCCACTCAATATAATTATTTATATCGGCAATTTGCCAAAAAACTTTTTCAGGTTTTGCGTTTATCATTATTGAACGCTCAATACGGTATTTGGCGGGCAGCAGTGCAGCAATTATTAAAACAAAAGCAAAGAATGCAAGAATAAAAATAAATATCTTTTTAAACATACTTTTTTAATTAATTATTTGCTTAAATATACGATTTTTTCAGAAAGAAATAAATTTTTAAATTAATTAAATCCTTTTATTTTTGTCAAGCTAATACAAAAACCAAACTTATGACCGTACAAAATTTAGAAAAGAAACAAAAAGTAAAATTTTCAAAAGCATTTTGGGTAGCAAACTCCGTAGAACTTCTTGAAAGAGCAGCCTATTACGGAGTTTTTATTGTAATAACCCTCTATTTATCACGCATATTGGCTTTTTCGGATATAGAAGCAGCAATGATTGCAGGGCTTTTCTCTGCCGGATTATATCTGTTACCAACTTTCAGCGGAGCTTATGCCGATAAAATTGGTTTTAAAAATGCTTTGATTTTAGCATTCTCATTATTAACGATTGGTTATGCAGGCTTGGCAATTTTCCCGAATATACTACAAGCAAAAGGTTTGGTAGAATATGGTCGTGAAGTACATTTTACGGGTTTACGCAATATGGGTATAAGATATACTATTGTCCCGATAATGATTGTGATAATGATTGGCGGCTCTTTTATAAAATCAGTAATTACCGGAACCGTAGCAAAAGAAACTACCGAAGCAAATAGAGCTAAAGGGTTTTCGGTGTTTTATATGATGGTAAATATTGGAGCTTTCTCGGGAAAAACCATTGTTAAACCTTTACGCGAATCAATGGGAAATCTGGGTTTGATTAATCTGAATTATTTTTCGGCTGCAATGACATTGCTGGCACTTATCTTGATTATACTATTCTTTGTCCCTACACAGCGTGCGGGTGAAGGCAAAAGCATTAAAGAAGTATGGACAGCTTTTGTTAAAGTAATTACCAATCTTCGATTGATATTTTTAATAATTA
>JALSLF010000354.1 GCA_026988445.1 Bacteroidales bacterium | reverse complement strand
TCCAAATTTTAGCTGCTTGCTCTGAGTAAAGTTCAATTTTACCCGATGGTGTATTAAATTTCATATCCGAAAATGCAATTTCTTCCAAGCCGGGAGCTAAAACCGGTTGTTTTTTTAATTTTTCAAGCGATAATTCTTTATATCTGCTTAAATATTTATTTAACCAATTTTCAATTGCATGGTCCTTGGGTTCAGGAATATTATTTTTAATAGCTTCTTCATCAAATCCTAATTTTTTAGCAAGATGATAATAAATTTCCGTTTCGGGTTTGACTTCGCCGGGCGGATTTACTACTTTTTGTTTTAATTGCACATAAGGATTCCAGTAGGAACCGATGATATCGCTTTGCTCAAACATGCTTTTTGCCGGCAGCACAATATCTGCTTCCATTGCCGTATCGGTCATGAATTGCTCAACAACCACTCTAAATTCTAATTTCCTGAATGCCTTTATTATTTGTTTGCTGTCCGGATTTTGACTTATCGGATTTCCTCTTTCAACCCAAATCATTTTTAATTCCGGATTTTTAATTTCTTGCATTTTTTGTCCCAGTAATGCTGTGGGGATTATTCGCCTAAAGGGCTTATCTTTTTCCTTATCAGGATAATAATTTTCCGGTTCTTTTACGGCATCAAACACATACGATTGCAGGTTTGCATAATGCCAGCATGCACCTTTTTTTCCTATATTACCCGTAATTACCGAAAGTGCCAATAAACTTCGTGTAGTTTGTCCTCCGTTTGTATAGCGCTGCATACCGTATCCGGCAATTAAAGTCATGGGTTTAATATTTCCGATGTTTTCTGCCAACTCTTCAATAAACGATACAGGCACTCCGCACTCTTTACTTGCATTTTTAATATTAATTTTTTCAAGGCTATGGACAAATTTTTCAAAACCGAGTACATATTTTTCAATAAAGGCTTTGTCGTATTTTTTATTTTCAACAATTATTTTGGCTATTGCCAAAGCCAATATAGCGTCTGTTCCGGGAATGGGTTGTACCAGTAAATCGGCACGTTCAGCCGAGGGAGTTCTGCGTGGGTCAATAACTATAAGTTTAGCACCTTTCTGTTGTGCTTTTTCAATAGGTATCATTTGATGAATGTTGCTTTCGGCAGGATTTTTCCCCCATAAAACTATTAATTTGGCATTTTCCAAATCCCAAGGTATGTTGTGCTTGTTTTCTCCCAGAGTAAGCCTTGTAGCTTCTAATCCTGCGGGCCAACATAAATTTCCGTAAACGCTTGTTGTTCCTCCGTATAGTTTCCAGAAATTAGAACTTACATCGTTTAATAAGCCGGACATTCCGCTTGCCGCATAAAATAATACCGAGTGGCTTCCGAATTGTGATTTATAATAATTTAATTTTTCGGTAATTAAATTTATAGCTTCTTCCCATGAAATTTGTATAAATTTATTGTTTACTTTTTTTAAAGGATGTAAAATCCGCTCGCTCGAATTTGCTCTTTCTATATAACTTAAGCCTTTTAGGCAAATGCCTTCGGGAGTGGCTTTATTAAGCGTTTGCGCTTTTATATTTGTAACCCTGTTGTTTTCAACCACCACTTTAAATGAACAAGTGCTGTAACAGTTTCGCGGACAGGCTGTATTGTATGTTTTCATTAGCTGTTTTATTCAATTTATTGCCATGTCAAATATATAAATATTATCGTATTTTATTTTGAACTCAATTTTATTACTTTAAACCCAAACTCAACAATTATTTGTTTTGAAGATTGTTAATTTGAAGGTATTTGTAAAAGGTGTAAATATGAAAAAGTGCTTTTACCATGCTTTTAACTTCAATGCCTTGGCTCTTCTTTGTACATATTTGCTCCGTTTTGCTTTGATTTAAGAATAAGGAACACCGATTAACGATTTAAGATTTATTTTAGATTTTTGAATTATCCCTAAG
>JALSLF010000353.1 GCA_026988445.1 Bacteroidales bacterium | reverse complement strand
GCAAATAAAAAAATTCTTTTTGAAAAATATATTGGTATAGGCAGTGCATTCATCCAAACCGACATTCCTAATCCGGAACCTAAAAATAATGGTGATGATTACTATTCGGTGCGTGCCGTAAATTTGAATTTCGGTATTGCTTTCAATAAAATCAGCCGTAGCGGTAATAAATGGGGCTGGTTTATTGAATATAATTTTGCTCCTTACTATGCAAGCGGGAGTGTCGATACTTCTTTTGGCAACAGCAATATTATTACCGGTTTGCAGTTTAGTTTATAGTTTGCTACTTTTAGATGCTCATAATTAATACAGACAGATGAAATTTATTTATTTTCTAATTTTCACGCTATCATTTATTCAAATATTTGCACAAAAACCAAGCTATCGCGATTCGCTTGATGTAACACATTATCATATATATTTGGATTTATCCGATTTAAAAAATCCGGTAATCAGAGGTAATACAATTTTAAGTATTACACCCAAATTCACCGAACTTCAAAGCATAGCTTTAGATTTACAGGGATTACAAGCAGACAGTGTTTTATGCAACAAAAAACAATTAAGCTTTAGCTTAAAAAATAATGTATTGCGTATTGTACCGGAAAAAGTTTTGAAACAAAAAGATACTTTACAAATCGATATTTTTTATCATGGGAAACCACAAAAAGATGCTGCTTGGGGTGGGTTTTTCATAACCGGCACTTATGCATTTAATTACGGGATAGGTATGGCAGCAGTTCCGCCGAATTTTGGCAGGGTTTGGTTTCCGTGTATCGATAATTTTACCGACCGCGCTACTTACGAATACTCTATCACTGTAAAAAAAGGCAATTCAGCTGCATGTCCGGGTATTTTAGAAGAAATTATTCCGGCAGGAGATAATGAAGTTTGGCATTGGCACTTGCACGAAAGCATACCCACTTATTTATCTTCGGTAGCCGTTTCGGATTATAAAATTTTAAAAGATAGCGTGCAAGGCATCAAAAAGCAAATACCGATAGAAATTTTCATCAATAAAAATGAATTTGAAGCAGGGAAAAAATCATTTATTCATGTAAAAGACTTCTTACACGCTTTTGAAAATGCTTACGGAGCTTATGTTTGGGAAAAAATAGGATACGTTTCCACATCTTTCAAAGGCGGAGCTATGGAACACGCTACAAATATAGCCTATTCGGCAAATTGTAACGGAAGTTTGCAATGCGAAAATACTTTGGCACATGAGCTTTCGCACCATTGGTTTGGCAATTTGGTAACTTGCCGTAGCGAAAAAGATATGTGGCTTAACGAAGGTTGGGCAAGTTACAGCGAATCTATTTTCAGAGAATATTTTTACGGAAAAAAAGATGTTCAAAATTACAACCGTACCCGCCATAAGCAAGTATTGCAATTTGCACATTTATACGATGGCGGCTACCTGCCCTTGTACGGTATTCCGCATGAATATACCTATGGTTTTACCATTTATGAAAAAGGTGCAGATGTAGCACATGCTTTACGCGGATATCTTGGCGACAGCTTGTTTTTTTCGGTATTAAAACAATATTTTAAAGATTATGCCTTTAAAGATATTTCGGTTGCCGAATTTCGCGACTATCTATCAAAACAAACCGGTCATGATTTAAACGATTTTTTTAATTTTTGGGTATTCAATGCCGGTTTTCCACATTTTTCAGCAGAATATTTTACCGTAAAAAAACAAGGGAAAAAATATAATATCTCAATAAAAATTAATCAAAGATTAAAAGAAGCACCGAATTATTTAAAAACACCACTTGAAATTGCATTTTTAGACGATAAATGGACTTTGCACAAACAAAAAATTCAATTTAGCGGAAATGAACAAATAATATCCTATCAAACAAATTACAAAGCCCTTTTACTATTGATTGATCCTGATGAAAAAATACCGGATGCAAG
>JALSLF010000352.1 GCA_026988445.1 Bacteroidales bacterium | reverse complement strand
TTTAAAGAAAGAGCATAATGATCTTGATATCCTGTTTGTGGGTGCCGAAGGTAAAATTGAAATGGAAAAAGTACCGGCTGCGGGCTACCCTATTAAAGCATTACCTATACGCGGGTTAGAACGAAAATTGACTTTAAAAAATATTAGTGTACTATTCAAACTTATTAAAAGCTTATTTTTATCACGTAAAATTATAAACAGGTTTAAACCCGATATTGTAGTCGGGGTTGGGGGTTTTGCCAGTGCTCCTGTTGGCTGGGTTGCAGGAAAAAAAGGAATTCCCGTTTTATTGCAAGAACAAAATTCTTATGCGGGCGTAACAAATAAACTACTGGCTAAATACGCAAAGAAAATTTGTGTAGCTTACGATAATATGGAACCTTATTTTCCAAAGGAAAAAATAATAAAAACAGGAAATCCTGTTCGGCAAACTTTATTTGAAAATGAGCCGGATAAAACAGAAGCTTTTAAATATTTCGGCTTAAAGCCGGATATTAAAACAATATTAGTACTTGGCGGAAGTGGTGGAGCACGTTCCATCAACGAAGGAGTAATAGCAGGATTGGAAAATATAAAAAAATCAGAAATTCAAATTTTATGGCAAACAGGTAAATTTTATTACCAGAAATCTAATGATGCACTAAAAAAATCGGGAGCAAACAATTGTAAAGTGTATGATTTTATAAGTAGAATGGATTATGCTTATGCCGTAGCTGATTTGGTAATTTCAAGAGCCGGTGCTGCAACTATTTCCGAATTATGTTTATTGAAAAAAGCATCAATTCTGGTACCTTCTCCAAATGTTGCCGAAGATCATCAAACTAAAAATGCCATGGCACTGGTTGAAAAAGATGCAGCAGTACTGGTTAAAGACCTTGAAACAAAAGAAAAAATGATAAATACAGCCTTAGATTTAATTAATAATCAAGAAAAAATACAGCAATTAAGTACAAATGCAGCTAAGTTAGGAATAAAAAATGCCGATAAAATGATTGCAAAAGAAATTATTAAAATAATTAATTAAAATACTAATTATCAAAATAATACAAAACAAGAGCAGAATAAAATATAAATTATTATATGAAAAATGTAAAGTATCTTTGTCATTTAATATTTTATTTAGTAATTTTACATCATTAAAACCTTAGTTATGAAAACATATAAAAACATTTTAATAAAAATTCAGGTATTAACTGTACTCTTTTTATTGTTGTCAATTTCTTTTTCATGCACCAAACAAAGACATAAAAACGAAACGGTATTTTTATCGGAAAACGGCATTTTGCTGGCAACTAAAGCCATTGATGCCTACGATGTGTTAAATACTTCATTACGTACACAATCCTACGATAATGAGATGATTCGCATATTAAACGATCCGTCTCCGGCTACTTATATGATGCAAATGAATACGGTAAATGCAGGCTTTATCAAAAACAATATTGAAAAACAAGCTGCTTTCCGCTTGTTTAAAAAAGCTTTTTCGGCATACAACCTTTTTTTAGACAAAAAATTTGATTATTCAAGTTCTAATTTACAAAATAAAATATTTGCAGCTGCCACAGCATTAGATTCATTTAAAGTGAACGATTATTTCCAAGAAAGAGTGCAAATGCTAAAAAAACAAGTTTCGGGTACACGTTTCAACGAAAAACCGGCAATTATGGAATTAAGCCTTTTATATGCCGATTTATGGAATGCCGATTTAGAAAAATTGTATCTACTTTTTGAAGCAGATTTAGAAAATTACAAAAAAGGAATTAACGCAATAAACAATACACAATTTAATAAACAAAAAGTATCAAATCTGGTAGATAAGCCTTATAATAATAGTGATGTACTTGTAAATTTATACAAATTACAATTAGTAAAAGAAAAAGAACAAAAAACGGAAAGTATAACAGAATTATTACAAAATGTCTCAACAGGTTTTGAGTATTTAAGCGATTTAAGCGCTGAAATTGCTAAAAAAAGACAAGACACAGAAAAAATACATCGCTTAAACGAAGAGTTCGATGCATTATTTGCAGATAATTAATTTTTCTTAAAAGATATTAAATACTTTTAAAGCATAAAAACAACAAGCAGGTGAATATCAACAAAATACATAGCATTTATTTTATAGGAATAGGAGGCATCGGGATGAGTGCGCTTGCCCGCTTTTTCTTGCATTTGCAAAAGGCTGTGTATGGATATGACCGTACAGAAACTAGCTTAACGCAAAAATTAAGTGATGAAGGCGCAAAAATTCATTATAAAGATGACCTAAGAAATATCCCTGAAATTATCAAACAAAATAAAGAAGAAAGCCTGATTATTTATACTCCCGCTGTGCCGGAAAACAACATAGAATTACGTTTTTTTAAAGAAAATAATTTTACACTGTATAAACGTGCAGAAGTACTGGGTTTCATAACCCAAAATATAAAAACAATTGCTATAGCCGGAACACATGGTAAAACTTCAGTATCTTCAATTACTGCACATATCTTAAAAGCAAGTCAAACAGGATGTTACGCTTTCCTTGGCGGGATATTAAAAGACGAAGAATCAAATTTAGTATTGCCCAAGCAAGAAAGCAGTAATGCCTTTGCAGTAGTTGAAGCAGACGAATACGACCGTTCATTTTTAAGCTTACACCCACAAATTGCATTAATTACATCAATAGACGCAGATCATTTGGATATTTATAAAAATAAGGAAAATTTAGTCAAATCTTTTGGTCAGTTTGTCAATAATGTTGTGCTAAAAGGAATACTTATTTATAAAAAAGGTTTAAATTTGCAAGTTCGTTCCGATATACAACAATTCACCTATGAATTAGCCGGAGATGCTGATTTCAGAGCTGAAAACATTAGAATGAATAGTAACGGAACCTACAAATTTGATTTTGTAGCTCCAAACACTGTGCTCAAGGATATGGAAACCGGTATTCCCGGAAAAATAAACCTTGAAAATGCACTTGCTTCATTAGCAATATGCTACGTATCGGAAACAAGCAAAGAGCTAATGTATAAACAACTGAGCAATTTCAAAGGAGTCAAAAGACGTTTTGATTACCGAATCATAAATTCGGATTTTGTGTATATTGATGATTATGCACATCATCCGCGCGAATTGAAAGCTTTTATTTCATCAGTAAAAGAAATTTATCCTGATAAGCAAATAACAGGAATCTTTCAACCGCATTTGTTCAGTCGTACAAAAGATTTTGCAAATGAATTTGCCGAAAGTTTAGATTTGCTAGATGAATTGTATTTATTAGATATTTATCCGGCAAGGGAATTACCGATAAAAGGAGTTAGTTCAAAATTAATTTTTGACAAACTTAAGAAAGTAAAAAAAACACAATGCAGTAAAGAGAAAGTACTTGATTTATTAAAAAATAAACGCCCTGAAATTTTATTAACTATGGGTGCAGGCGATATAGCCGACTTGGTAACACCCATCGAAAAATATTTTAAGCCTAACTCATCTCTTTGAGTTGAGAAATTAATAGAACAAATATAAAAACAGGATTAAGTTAATGAAAAAATATTTAAACATAACATTTTGGGTATTTGTTGGCATCTACTTTTTTGTAGTATTGGGCTTTGTCAGTTCACGACAAAAAAAAGCTTTGTGCACTTCAATAAATGTTATTTATATCGATTCATTAAACTATCGTTTTGTTGATAGAGACGATTTGATAAAGCTGATTGACGAAAAAGATGAAAAAGTATTGGGAAGACCAATGAACGAGCTGAATATCTCTAAACTTGAAAAGATAATTTCAGATCAACCCTACGTTAAGGCAGCAGAAGTTTATACCGAAATAAATGGCGTTTTAAATGTGAAAATAGCACAACGATTACCAATAGTTCGAGTAATAAACAGCAAAAATAAAGGTTATTATATTGATAGTGAAGGTTATTTACTTCCGTTGTCAAAAAAAGTTTCTTTAAGATTATTGGTGGCAAGTGGAAATATAAATTTTAATCCCAACTTTGATACAACAATGTATGTTCTTGATAATCAAAATATTAATAAAGACAAAAAAGTACTTCAAGACATATTGGTATTAGCCGATTTTATTAATAAAAATGATTTTTGGAAAGCACAAATTCAACAAATTTACCTTAATAATGAAAACGAGTTTGAATTAGTTCCCTTAGTAGGAGCACAAATTATCTATTTTGGAACAATAAAAAATTATCAAAAAAAATTTAAAAAATTGGAAGCCACTTACAAAAAAGGCTTTCTTTACAAAGGTTGGAACAAATATAAGTCGATCAACTTGAAATATGAACATCAAGTAATATGTGAAAAAAAATAGAATAACCCCTAAATCCGAAAAAAATGAACCAAAACACTGCATTTCAAACAAAAAGAAAGACAAATTCAGATTTAGCGCAAACTGAAAAAATAATTGCCGCAGTAGATATAGGTACCACTAAAATTGTTGCCATAGTCGGGAAAGTTTTCAACACCGGAAAAGTTCAAGTATTAGGCATGGGAAAAGTTGAATCTCATGGTGTTAAGCGTGGTGTAGTATTAAATATCGACGAAGCAGCAGGTGCAATTCAGGATGCCGTTGAACAAGCCGAAAAACAATCGGGGATTGAATTTAAAGATGTGTATGTAGGTATTGCCGGACAACACATTAAAAGCTTAAAAAACAGACACTCACGATACATCAATTCGGAAGATAACGAAATTAAACAACATGATATTGACGAGCTGTTAAAGGATATGCAAAATATAGCGCTGGATAATGGAGATGAAATTATTCATGTCATCCCTCAAAGCTATACTGTTGATAAAGAAACCGGAGTAAAACAACCTGTGGGTATGTCAGGGAAAAGGCTTGAAGCCAACTTTCATATTGTAGTTGCAGAAACCGCGTCGGCGAAAAATATTTTAAAAAGTGTTGAACGAGCCGGATTAAGCGTTAAACAGATGATGCTTGAACCCATTGCATCTTCAATGGCGGTATTAAGCGAAGACGAAAAAGAAATAGGTGTTGCAATGGTGGATATAGGTGGAGGAACAACGGATATAGCAATATATTACGATGGTATTTTACGCCATACAGCGGTTATCCCATTTGGCGGCTATGTAATTACCAGAGATATCAAAGAAGCATGTGGCATATTACAACGCCAAGCAGAAAAACTGAAAATAAATTTCGGGACGGCATTAGGCGAAGCTACCTCAGATGCAGTAGTATCGGTAAAAAGTGTGGCAGGGCGCGACCCTAAAAAAATTACGCTGAAATTTTTATCAAAAATTATTCAGGCACGCATGGAAGAAATAATACAAAGAGTAAATTTTGAAATAGAGAACTCAGGTTTTGCCGATAAGCTGGGAGCAGGAATCAGCTTAACCGGTGGTGGTGCATTATTAAAACATTTACGCCAATTAATGGGCTATTTAACCGGATTGGATACAAACATCAGTTATCCTAACTATTTAGCAGAAACAGGAAACAAAGAAGTAAATTCACCTATGTATTCCACAGCTATAGGCTTATTACTTGGAGGATATATGCACGAGCTTGAAAACGAAGCAAATGCTATCTTAAATGGGAATAATAAAGAAATAGAAGAGGATGAAGATTTTGAGGACGGAAATTACTCAGAAGAAGAACCGATTAAAAAAGTTTTTTCCGGAGTTAAAAAGTTTTTTTCAGGAATGTTTGAAGATAGAAGTTCGGAGATGTAAAATAAAAACTATTTTAGGCACAAAACAAGATAGATATTTTAATTTATTGTCATAAATTGTAGCCAGATAGAATTAATAAAATAATTAGCTTAAACGGAAAATTTATTGTTATGGATGATATAATGCCTTTTGATTTACCCAGAAAAAACACTTCGATTATTAAAGTTGTTGGAGTTGGTGGAGGTGGAAGCAACGCAGTAAATTACATGTTTCATCAAGGAATTACTGATGTTGATTTTATTATTTGCAATACCGACAGTCAGGCATTGGCAAGCAGCCCGGTGCCTATAAAAATACATCTGGGCAAGCAACTTACCGAAGGTTTAGGTGCCGGAAACAAACCCGATACAGGTAGAGAAGCAGCTATTGAAAGCCTTGAAGAAATAAACAACGTTTTAGGCAATAACACAAAAATGGTGTTTATTACTGCAGGAATGGGTGGCGGCACAGGAACAGGGGCAGCACCGGTAATTGCTAAAGCGGCAAAAGAATTGGGCATTCTCACTGTTGCAATTATCACCCTTCCGTTTCGCTTTGAAGGTGAAAAACGCATGAACAATGCATTAAAAGGTGTTCAGGAAATAAATAAACATGTAGATTCTCTTTTAGTAATCAATAACGAACGCTTACGCGATATCTATGGTAATCTTGGGGTGCGTGAAGCTTTTTCTAAAGCAGATAATGTATTAACGGTAGCCGCAAAAGGTATTGCCGAAATTATCACAAAAAAAGGATATGTAAATGTAGATTTTGCCGATGTACAAACAGTTATGAAAGACAGTGGTGTTGCCGTACTTGGTTCGGGAATTGCCGAAGGTGAAAACCGTGCCATGAATGCTGTTGAAGATGCGCTGAACTCGCCCCTACTTAACAGTAACGATATTTCCGGAGCTAAAAATATTTTGCTGAATATTTCGTTTGGAGATGATGAAATTACAATGGACGAAATTTATGAAATAACCGAATATGCTCAAGAAAAAGCAGGCAACAATGCCGATTTAATTTGGGGATATAATCAAGAAGAAGCTTTGGCTGAAAAAATTAATGTTACGGTTATTGCCACAGGTTTTGAAACAGATATTATTCCGGAACTTTATACTTATGAAAGAGTTAAAGCAAAAAAAACACTTAAACCGGATAATCAAGCAAAATCAACTAAAAAATCCTTCCCAAACGAACTTAGCTTAGACGATGAAATAGATTTTGAGGTAGATTATCCCGAAAATGATGATTCAGACATTTTTCAGCTTAAAAAGGGCAGTCAACCCATTAATGAACCAATTGGGGTAGAAAAAGTGGACGATGAAATCACACTATTTTCAACAGAGCAAGAAACCGAAGTAGATGTAGATGAAGATGCTTTAATACAAAATGCACTAAAATCTATAAAGAAAAAAGAACCTAAAAAGACACAAACAAATTTAAAAAACGAAACAAATCCGAAAATTATTGATGAATTGGAAAATATTCCGGCTTTTAAACGTAAAGGAATTAAAATTGATGAAGAATTGGATGTTGACGACTCACAAGTTTCTCGATATACTTTAAACGATGACGACGATGATGAGTTAAGTGAAAACCCATACTTGCATGATAATGTAGATTAATTTTTTAAAACCATAAAAAATGAGCTTATTAGATAAAATAAATCAAAACTTAAAAACTGCCATGAAAGAAAAGCAAGCTGATAAATTATCAGCTCTACGGGCAATAAAAAGTGAATTATTATTAGAACAAACTTCGGGCTCGGCAAAAGATATTACCGAAGATAAAGAAATAAAAATTGTTCAAAAATTAATCAAACAGCGTAAAGATTCTGCTGAAATTTATAAAAAAGAAAACCGAACTGACCTTTACGAAAAGGAGCTATCGGAAATAAAATTTCTAGAAGAATATTTACCTGAACAAATGAGTGAAGAAGAGCTGGACGCAATTATTAAAAATGCCATTGAACAAACCGGTGCCTCATCAATGAAAGACATGGGAAAAGTAATGGGAATGGTTAATGCAAAAGTAGCCGGCAGAGCGGAAGGTAAAATAATTGCTCAAAAAGTAAAAGCAATGCTTGGATAAATAATTTATCCGTAAGTTTCAGGTAAAATACTACAACAAAACCGGCAAGATTTAACGCCCGGAGGGTTTTCGGCACCACATACCGGGCATATAAATTTTTCATTCTCTTGCGGGTCATCCAAGATTAGCTCATTGCAATGCGGGCACATCAAAGCATCATCATCGATGATGCTTTTGCAATTTGGACAAGTTTTTTTCATTTTTTATTCTGTTCTCTATCAAATTTGTGTTTTGAATAAGCAAATTCAATACTTACACCCAAGGATGATTTATAAATTGGTTTCATTAAAAAACCATAAGTATTATTATATATAGCAGTATGTATTGTTTCCTCTTCAATATCACTGGTAACAAACACAACGGGAATATCAAAACGCTCATAAACAATTTTAGCAGTTTCTATTCCATCCATTTCTCCGGTTAAATGAATATCCATAAGAATAACATCCGGACGATTTATTTCACAAATTTGCAATGCCTCAGCCCCTGTTTGTGAAATACCTACTAAATCATGTCCTAATTGCTTTATAAACATCTCAAAAATGGTACAAAGCATTTTATCATCTTCTACAATTAATATTTTTTTTGTCAAAACAGGGATTTTTTATGATTTTTATCAGTTTTTTAAATTTTAATATGCATATTTAAGCATAAAAATAATAATTTTTTATAAAATTTGCATAATTTTTTATTAATGGAGCAATAAAAGGGATAAATAGTTTGAATTTAGTTATCGACATAGGAAATACTTTTATAAAAGTTTTTTTATTTGAAAAAAGAAAAATCAGTTTTACACAAAAAATTAGTTCTACAAATATTTTTAAAATTTTTGATTTATTAAATGATTTTAAAAAACCGGAAAAGATTATTATATCATCGGTTATTAAATTAACCGATGCATTTTATGATAAAATTAATAGTTACTCAAAAATAATAATTCATTTAGATGAAAAAACTAAATTACCTATAATAAATAAATATAAAAGTAAAACAAGTCTGGGTAAAGACAGAATTGCGGCGGCAGTGGGTGCAAATACTATTTTCCCCGAAACAAACGTTTTAGTGATTGATGCAGGAACAGCATTGACCCTTGATTTTGTTAATGAAAATAATGAATATCATGGAGGTAACATATCTCCAGGAATGCAAATGCGGTTTAAAGCATTGAATGCTTTTACCAACAAATTGCCTTTATTGGATAAAAGTGAGAAGTTTTTTTTAACTTCAAACAATACAAATGATGCGATAATATCGGGTGTTCAAAACGGAATAATCTTTGAAATGGATACTTATATTAACGAATATAAAAAAAAATATGCTGATTTAAAAGTAATTTTGACGGGTGGAGACAGTTTTTTCTTTGAGCATAAGTTAAAAAATCGCATATTTGCAAAACCTTTTTTAACAGCAGTTGGTTTAAACAGAATTTTAGAATACAATGCAGAACAGATATAAAAAAATATTATTGGTAACATTCAGTCTGATTATGACTGTGTTAACTTTCGGACAAGGCAGCACATCGCCGTTTTCAATGTACGGAGTCGGAAATTTACGATACGAAGGTTTTGCACGTAACCGTGCTATGGGTGGTTTAAGTGCTCCTTTATACTCCCCCTATCATTTAAATCCTGCCAATCCGGCATCGTATAGTGCATTGGTACAAAACTCATTTATTTTTGAAGTGGGTATTACTGCAAGTTACCAAGTTTTGGAAACACCCGATAAAAAATTTAAAGATTTTAACGGAAATGTAAGTTATATTTCAATAGGCTTCCCCGTAACAAAATGGTGGCGCTCCGGTTTAGGACTAATACCTATGTCAAGTATCGGCTACGATATTCAGCAAGCTGTTGAAACCGGCACGGATGATCAAAAAATAGCAACTATATACAGTGGTGAAGGCGGAATAACCAATTTTTATTTTGATAATTCATTTAGCATATTCAAATCATTATCTGTAGGAATTAAGCTTTCTTATTTATTTGGTCCTTTAATATACAAAAGCACCAGTGTGAGCTACAATTTAAATTCAGCTTCAACTATTGAACGAAAAGACCAAGCAAATATTAGTGCATTTAGCTATAAGGCAGGGCTTCATTATCACCGAAAAATTCATGAAAAACTTTTCTTGAATATTGGAGCAACTTATGGGTTTAATAGCGACCTAACTGCCGATAATCATACCCTGATTACAAATACCATTACCAAAACGAATGGGTATTTACGGGATACTATTTTAGATATAAACCAAAATATTGGAGTATTGGAAATTCCCCAATCTTATTCCGTAGGAACATCGCTAAGAATTAACAACAAATTAGAATTGGGAATGGATTATTCGGTGGCTTATTGGTCTCAATCTAAATTTTTCGATAAAAACTATACTTTTGCCGATAATAGCAAACTAGCTTTCGGAGCAGAATACACACCGGATATAACATCAAATAAATACTTAAACCTTATAAGATACCGTATTGGAGCAAATTTTTCAAACTCATATTTAGTATATGAAGATACGCAACTTAAAAGTTATGAAATTTCGATGGGCTTTGGATTACCAATTAAACGTTCACCAACTTTAATTAATTTTGCATTAAGTTATCAAAAAAAATATATTCCGGGCATAAATATTGTTGCTGAAAACTATTTTATGTTTCAATTAAATTTAAGTTTACAAGATATATGGTTTAAGAAAAGAGTTTGGCAATAAAATATAAAATTATAATATTGCGTATAGTAAATTGTTATTAAAAAACTTACAAAATAGCTTACCGGATATTTTTGTAAGATATAAAAGTAAATTAAAATAGAATACCTATGAAAAAGAATTTAGTGTTGATGTTTGTATTTGTAGTTTTTCTTGGTGGGAAAAGTTTTGCCCAAACAGCAGAAGAACTATTTAAAAAAGGCTTTCCAAAATTAGGAACTGAACTTAAATGTTCAGAAGATAAAACAAGCCTGACACCGCAAGAAGTGGCAGATTTCAGAGAGCAATTGAAGCGATTGTCTGATGCAAATGACGATATTGTAGCATACGAAGCCGGCGCTTTAACTGATGAAAACTATAAGGTTTTCACAAACAAAGAACTTAAAAAAACAGATATTGATGCACTTAAAAAAATGATTCACGATAAGCGATGGAAAATTATTGCTTATATGGGAACATTAACAAAATATGGTGCTGATGATATGGAATGTAAAAAAAACATTACGCTTTTTAGACAATCTATAAAAATGAAAAATTATGAGGATGCTTATAATTATTGGAATTATTTGTTCCACTATTACCCAATGTCCACAAAAAGTATTTACAAAGATGCAAACAAAGTAATTGGCTATAAATACAATAAAGCATCTAAAGAAGAAAAAGCAGCTTGGGTAGATACTTTAATGATGGCTTATGACCTTAGAATAAAATACTTCGGCAACGACCCTAAATATCCAAAAGGATATATTCTTGGAAAAAAAGGACGCGATTTATATAAATTCAACAAAGCAGCTCTTGAAGAAGCCTATGGATACCTAAAAGAGTCTATTAATTTACAAGGAATTAAATCGGAAGATGTTGTCCTTTATGAATTTATGCGCTTAACCGAAGAAATGTATAAAGCAGGAAAAATTGATGCGGATGTTGTGGTTGATAATTATTCCTTAGTTAGTGATTTATTATCAAAGCGTTTAGCTGCTGTAAGCAACAAAGAGAAAACAAAAAAAGCCATTGATGGTGTTGATTTAATATTCTCGAATAGTGAAGCTGCTACTTGTGATAAAATTATTGGTGCTTACGAGAAAAAATTCAAAGCAGAACCCGATAATCTTGAACTATTGGAAAAAATCGCAAATATTCTTGATGAAAAAGAATGTACCGATTCTCAATTATTTTTCGATGTTGCAGTAAGGTTAAATGAATTAAAGCCATCCGCTTTTTCAAGTTACAGTATTGCAAACATGTCTTTAAAGAAAAAAGAATACAGCAAAGCTTCCGAGTTTTTGAAAAAAGCAATAGAGTTGGAAACCAATGACAGTTTAAAAGCTAAATATTATTTTAAATTGGCACAAGTATCTAACGAAACAGGAAATAAGGTTCAATCACGCTCCTATGCACAAAAAGCTATTAGCTTACGTGGAAATTATGGAGCGCCATATATGCTAATTGCTACTCTATATGCAGCAAGCGGATGTAAAGAACTAACAAAACCGGAAGGACAACTGGGACGTATTTCTTATTGGGTAGCAGTTGATAAATTGGTTCAAGCAAAAAAGGTAGATCCTTCAATTACAGATCAAGCCAATAAGCTTATTGCTATGTACTCAAAAAACTTCCCAAATAAGGAAGATGCATTTTTCTTAGGAATTACCAAAGGCAGTAAAGTAACCGTAGGATGTTGGATTAATGAAACAACCATTGCTCGGTTTAGATAATATATAACTCATAAATGGGCACGGGATAGCTATATTTTAATTTAGCTTATCCCGTGTTTTGTTTTTGTCAAGATATTTTTTTTAAAAAAATCCGCAAACTTTATCATGATTAAATCACAAACATATATTTTACTACTGTTTGCGTCTTTTATATTGATTGCCTGCTCTGACGAACTACCTAAGATCAACCGTATTACCAGTAAAGAAGATCTTCCATCGGTAGCCATCGATAATATTGAAAGTTCGTTTACGGAAGATGGTAGAATAAAAGGAATTTTAAAAGCTAAAAGGATGGAAGTATATGATGATGTGGTAGAACCTCACACGAAATTTCCAAAAGGAATAAGCATTGTTTTTTTTGATAAAAACGGTAATTTAGAGTCGAGTATGACAGCTAAATATGCAATTTATTATGATAAAAAACAAACTTGGGAGGCTATAGGTGATGTAGTAATGTCGAACATAAAAGGTGATGTTTTAAAAACAAATCACCTTTACGGAGATGAAAAAAAACAAAAAATCTATACCGATGAACTGGTACGTATTACAAAATCAAACGGAAGTGTTATTGTTGCCGACTCCGGTTTTGAATCAAATTCAAGTTTTACAATCTATAAGTTTATTGATGTAAGCGGGCGGATTGCCGTAAAAGACGAATTCGAAAGTACAGCCGATACAATTCCGCAAAAGTAAGCGGATAAAATAAAAAAAAACATGAGCATAAACCACCAATACAACTACAAATAATTAGCATGAAGCACATTTGGATGATTGTTGCAATATTAAGCCTTTTAGCAGGAATACATAAGACATGGAAAATTGGACTGGAAGAATCGTATTTATTTTTTATCTTTGCGTTTATCGCATTTATAATGTACTTGATTAGAAAAAATATGGGTACACCCAAAAAATCATAAAATTGGAAGATATTTGGCTGTTTATATTAATAAGCATAGCTTTCTCCGCTTTTTTTTCAGGAATGGAAATTGCTTTTGTTTCAGCAAATAAACTTCGTATTGAGCTGGATAAAAAACAAGGAAGTTTTGCTTCACGTATTGTGGATATATTTATGCACAACCGCGGACAATATATTGCCACCATGCTGGTGGGTAACAATATAGCCTTGGTTATTTACGGTATTCTAATGGCAGAGCTTCTGGAAGCTCCTTTGATTGAGTTTCTGGGACATTCCGAAATGATTGTACTATTGGCTCAAACCATTATTTCTACTTTAATTATTCTGGTAACTGCCGAGTTTCTGCCCAAAACTTTATTCCGTATCAACCCGAATAGAATCCTCAATTTATTGTCATTTCCGGTTCTTATCGTTTATTATATTCTTTTTCCTATTTCTAAATTTACCATGTGGATTTCATCTTTTTTACTAAAATCTATTT
>JALSLF010000351.1 GCA_026988445.1 Bacteroidales bacterium | reverse complement strand
TCAAAAGTTACACGGTCTTCAATTCTTTTGGCTTCAAGATGTTTGCCTTGTTCTTTGAAGAACTCTATTTGTTTGTATAAATCATCTTGTATTTGATGTATGGCAATTTGCATGCGCTCTTTTGTAGTAATAAAAATATTTGCCGGATAGATTAACACTTCATCTAAACGTTCTATAATTTGTCCGGTTTCCGGTTCAAAAGATTCAATTTCTTCAATTTCATCACCCCAAAAAATGATGCGGTAGGCAATATCACCATAAGCAATAAAAATATCTACCGAATCACCTTTTACTCTGAATTTTCCACGGTCAAAATTTAGCTCGTCTCTTGAGTACAAAGCAGCAACCAAATCATGCAAAAATTTATTTCGCGAAAGTTTTTGCCCTACCGAAACATGAATCACACTTTGATGAAAATCATCAGGATTACCAATTCCATATAAACAGGATACTGATGATACTACAATAACATCTCTTCTTCCCGATAAAAGAGTAGAAGTAGTACTTAAGCGTAATTTCTCTATTTCATCATTAATGCTTAAATCTTTTTCAATATAAGTATTGGTAACCGGAATATAAGCTTCGGGTTGATAATAATCATAATAAGAAACAAAATATTCAACCGCATTATGTGGGAAAAACTGCTTAAATTCACCATAAAGCTGTGCTGCCAAGGTTTTGTTATGACTTAAAACCAAAACCGGACGGTTTAGTTTTTCAATAACATTTGCAATGGTAAAGGTTTTGCCTGAGCCGGTAACACCACGTAATATCTGATATTCGGAACCGTTGTTTATTCCTTCAACCAGTTGCTTTATTGCTTCGGGTTGATCGCCGGTTGGTTTAAAATCAGATACTAATTTGTATTCCATGTATTATGAAAGTATAAAATGAGGAGATTAGTTTATTTTTTCGGATTTTAGGTCTTTAATCATCTCAAAGTGTTTATCGTTGGATAATAAAATTGCATCTTGCTCTATTGTTTGAGCTGCAATCCATATATCATTCTCCGGTATAAGTCTTCCCTGCTTTTTTAATTAAGTTTTTAATTTTCCGTATATTTTTGGTGTTTCCTTAGTTACAGGAATAATTAAACAAGATTTTATAAAATTATCCAATTGTTTTTTATGTCTGTCTTTGTGTGAGGCATTTTCAATACCATAAATTAGTTCACCATAAACAAAAGACGAAATATTTAATGACTGAAACTTTAATATTCTTTTTTTAGTAAGTGCATTACCTCTGAAAAAATCGATAATAACATTTGTGTCCAGCAAATATATCCGCTCTTTTTCTACTACCATTCTTTAAAATCAATATTTTCACAATCTTTAATTATTTTTGAAATTTCATCGGCTTCTTCCTCTGACCATATTCCTGCATATTTTTGCCATTCAGATTTGAGAGCTTCTTTTTTCTTTAAATTTTTAAGATAATTTTTTAAATTTAAAATAATTTCAGCATTATCAATTTGATAGAACTCTTTTAAAAATTCGTTTTTTATATCTGATAGTTCCATGAGTTTTAATATTGTTTTTGCTTTTTAACAAAGATAATTCATATTTTAATAAAAATCACAATTCATTATATAATTCTATACTAAATTGAGTAATTTTCAAAGTTTATAATTGCTAAATTTAGGTCTAATATTGAACAAAAATCATTTCCTAAGTATAAGATAAACCGGAAAATGATCACTAATCCCACCGTAATAATTAGGTCCTCCGTATGTTTTTGATGGAGTAAATTGCCCTGTTTTAACATTATCATACATCATCCAGCGTTTTTTGAATATCATTCCTCCATCGGGGCTCACTCTATATCCTTTTTTTGCTTTTAATAATGTTTGCGAAACAATCAAGTTATCCAGCATATTCCAATTTCCTCTATAATTATAAGTACCCTGACCATTAACTGATTTATCAAACATTAAATTATACAATTCAAATATATTTTTAGGATGAATATTATTGCTCGCATTCAAAACTTCATGGATGCTTTTATTTGTCGGCTCATCGTTAAAATCACCCATGATAATTATTTTTGCTTTTTTATCTTTAGATAAAACAGAATCTACTTTAGCGCGTAAAACTTTGGCAATGTAAACCCGTTTAGGCTCTGATACTTCTTGTCCTTCTCTGCGTGAACTCCAGTGATTTACAAAAATATGCAAACTTTCACCGGAGTTTAAACTGCCTTTAATATAGAGAATATCACGTGTTGTAGTTTCCGGCTCAAAATTAAAATGTATGCGGTATATATTGTGCTTAATATACTTAAATTCATCCTTGCGGTAGAGCAATGCTACATCAATCCCTCTCGCATCGGGACTGTCTTCATGAACAATTCCGTAATTTCCCTTTTTTAAAAACCGGCTATTTGATAAATCTTTAAGAACGCTTTTGTTTTCTACTTCGCACAGCCCAACTATTTCAGGTAATTCATTAATGTTTATCGAGCTGATTACCCGGCTTAAATCATTAATCTTTTTCTCATAGCGTCCGGTGTTCCATTTTTTGTTGCTTTGGGGCAAAAATTGTTCGTCAATTGTATTTGGATTATCTATTGTGTCAAATAAATTTTCTACATTATAAAAAACTACGGTAAAAGTGTTATCTGCTTGATAGAACTTATTTTGAGCAAATATTGAAAAAGAGTAAAGTATAAAAATTGCAAAAAGATGAAACCTCATAATTTTAATTTTAAATTAATTTGAATAACCAATAGTTTGGTGCTTTTTTGTAATCAGCTGACAATTAGTGATTATCAATAGCCCAGACTTTTAAGTCGGGGAATAATTAAGTAGTATATTAACAGGGCTTTACCCAACTGAATATTTATTAAACAAAAAAATTAACGAACTATTGGATAGCAAAAGTATAATATTTTAGAGTTTATAAGTAATTTAAAATAATTTTTATTAAAAACTTGATAATTTTAGGATAAATCTATTAAATTTGCCTTATAAATATTAAACTTAATAGTACAAATATGGGAAAAGGAGATATTAAAACCAGAAGAGGAAAAATTACCAATGGTTCTTATGGGAAAAAAAGGCCAAGAAAAAAAGCTAAAAGTCAGGCACTTGCCAATACTAAGGAAAAAAAATAAATTTTGAAGGTCGCCACTGAGACGACCTTTTTTTATTTCCTTATATTGTTGAAATATTTATAAATTAGCAGCACAGCTTAATATTTGGGTATTTTGTGTTGAAATACACTTGTTTTTAAATGTGAAAAAGTATAAAAAACAAAAAAGACCACAGTTTAGTCTGTGGCCTTTCCCCAAAATCAATGTTTAACCCTAAAATTAACCTAATGTTTAATCACCTACACATTACCCTCTATTGTCTTAACACTTTTGCTTTGTTAATTTCATTTCAAAAATAGATTATTTGTTAATTAATCCGAAACCTTTATTTAAAAGACAGTTAGAATCCATTCGTTAATTTTGTGTTTAATGTCTTTATTATTAAATGATTAGTAAAATATGTTATTTTTTATATGTTTGCATATTTACTATTTTACTAATAGACTGTTAAATAAAAGTTTGTAGCTTACCGGTGTTGATGCTCTGAATTGAGGATTAAAGCTAAATAAAATCATCTGTCCTTTATTTTTTTTCAACCAAATAAGGGCACTTTTATTCGCAATGAGTTTGGTTTTTTCAGCATAACCACTCAATAAAATATTGTTATTTGCAAATTTTGCAATTACTCTCCGGTCCATATCAAAATTTGGGACGGAGGTTGTAAATACAGGGCGTCCGCGATAGAATACTCCAATTTGTTCAGGCATTCCAAGGGTAATTTCAAAATCATTTTTTAAGTGAATTTGTACCAATGAGCCGGGACAATACAATCCTTGTTTTTGCATATTTTCCGAAACATCATTAAAAGGCAAAATAAAATCTTCTTTTTCTTTGTCATTTACAGGAACAGATAAATTGCCTGCAAATAAAGCAGTAGCGCGTCCCCAAGCTAAAATAACACCACCGGAATTAAAAAATTTCATCAAATTATCCATGCCTTTATTTCCAATGCCTTTGGTATATTCTTTCGGATAAGAAGGTATTGAATACGTACCTTTTTTGCTTTTGTATTTACCGGTTTTTAAAACATCTTTATTGTTGTCAGGGAAAATTACTACATCAAACTTTTTTGTAAAATCTGTATTTTCAAATTCGCCCGGATGAACTACCGTATATTTAATATGATAATTGTCAAAAATAAAGCGTGTCCAACCGGCATCCATATCGTGCATATAGGTTTCAACCAGTGCAACGCGGGGCATTTTTACTTCCTTTTTTGCTGCTTTAATATCGTGCTCAATGAAAATCGGGTTAATATTAAGCGTTGCTAAAATATCTTTCATCTTAGATGTTTTGGCTATGAAAAAACTACCTTTCGATACTTCTATCCCATTATCATTATAATAAGTAATTGAGCGCATTACTTTTATTCCCATGTTCATAGCCAAGAAAGCAGCTTTGTAGCTGTCGTTATTTTCAACAGGAAAAACAGCATAAACATATTTGTCCGGTATTTGATTGTTTTTTAAACTAAAATTTCCGTCTATAAGCGATAATGACTGCTTAATATCAGGATAATTTATATTAATTTCATCTGTTTTAATTCCTCTGTGTAAAGGCAAAGACCAACTTGTTATGTCATATGGCAGAATTAATTTACCGTTTTTATAATAGTGCCGTTCAGGAAATTTTTGGGCTTCCAAAACCTCTTTAATAAATGCTCTGAAAGGCTGTGCCAGTGGGACTACAATATCGCCTTTTGCGTATAAGGTATTGTCTAAATTCAGTTCTTTGTTTAAACGATATACTTTTATTCCATGTTCTTTTAATAAATTTACCAAACGGACTAATTCTGACCGGTCATGCTGTTTTAGAGGTATAATGTAATAAAAGGGGGCAATGGTTTTACCTTTCTCAATTTCTTTTTTGCATAGACGGTTTCGTAATTTCAATATTTCTTCCTTGTGTAAAGCTGCTGTATTTATCATCGAAAAAGTTGATGCCAACTCGTATTGAACGATGTCTGACAAACGCCACCATCCTCCTTGCCAAGGATCAGGAAAATTGGTAGCTTTCTTGTACTCCGATAGACCTTTTCCGCTAACGTACAATTCATTATCTTCTTGATAAATAGGAGTAGCAATTTTGGCACTTGCAACTTCGGTAAGCATTGAAATCATATTTTTCCAGTGCGAAGTTTCCGTAGAGCCGGGCCAATAATCATCAAAAGCATAGGTATGAGCAACTCCTTTTAAGCCTTGTTCGGTCATATCTTTCATCATTCCCATACCAAAAATACCATCCCATGTCCAAAGCTCTGCATCTACATTCATTGCAATTGGGTCGTGTTTTGGAGGTACAAAATAACGGATACCGCGTGATCCCATCTGGTGCTTTTCTACCATTACTTGTGGAAACCATTCTTTGTCATAAAAACGATTTATTACTTTAGTTTCTGATTGAGAAAGTGTCACAAAATCGCGATTGTTGTCGTGTCCTACGTATTTGTTATATACGCCCGGATACCAAGTTCCTTCATATTTTGTGCCTTTGTATTTTAGATAGTTATGCACTACCATATCCATACCGTCCGGATTGTGAGGTATTATCATGTAAACTACATTATCTAAATTATTAAGTAATGTTTGATTAGTTGTTGTGGCAATTTTATAAACCACTAAGGGAGTTGCTTGTACGGGACCAACTTCATCGGCATGCATTGATAATGTGGCAAGTATAAAAACTTTACCCTCTTTGCTGTATTTATCAACTTGTTCCTTATTTAATCCTCCGTTTATTGCTAATTCTTTATTTATTTGTTTTAGTTTTTCAAGATTATTGATATTTTTTTCTGATGAAAGAAAAATGACATACATGGGCTTTCCCAGCATGGTTTTACCTACTTCAAGCATTTTTACCCGTGGAGATTCTTTTTCAACTATTTTCAGATAATTAATTAGCTGTTCGTAATCAAACAACATTCTATCCGTGCCCGGTTTAAATTTAAAAAAATCATCGGGTTTTGTAATTTGCGCTGTTGCAGAAGCATAAAACAAAAATATACATGCTGCAATCAAAAAAACATTTACCTTTTTCATAGTTACCTATTTATATATTTAAAAATTTATTATACAAATTTAAAATTTTCGGGCAATTATGAAAACAATCATGCTAATTAATTTAGGTTTTATCCGGTTGCTAAATTTTTAAAACTGCTTTCAATTTCTTTACACATTTGTTCAAAAACTTGTTCAAAAGGTGGAGTTCCGTCTATGACGCTTACATCGTGTATCTCTTTATACTTTTCAATAACCGGAATGGTTTTGGTTTTATGTTCTTCTAAGCGTTGAACGATTCGTTCTGTGCTGGAATCGTAAGGCATAGCCTTATCTGTTTTGCTTCGTTTATCCAATCGGCGAATTAATTCAAGAGTATCTACTTGAATATCAAATATTTTATTAATTGAAGAGTCGTGTTTACGCAGCATTCCGTCTAAAATATACGATTGCACTAAGGTTCGCGGATAACCTTTAAAGATAAATCCTTTTACTCCTTTAGAGTTTTCAATTTTCTGTTCTAAAAGCCGGATAACGATTTCATCAGGGACTAATTGACCGGTTTCATACAGTTCTTTGACTTGCTGTCCTATTTTTGAGTTTTTTTTAATTTCTTCGTCGAGCATGGCGCCGGTTGCTACAAATTCGAGATTGTATTTTTGGGCTAATGCTTTACCAAGAGAGCCTCTGCCGGAGCCGGGGTAACCAAAAATTACTATATTGATAAGCTTTTTACTCAGTACATCATTAATAATTTTCACAATATCGTTGGTTACATCTGCTATAGGCTGTACTCCGTTTATTGCTGTATAATTCCCGCGCTCTTTAAAAAAATCGAGTACGGGTAATGTTTTTACATGGTATTCGCGCAAGCGGTTACGTATTACTTCTTCATTATCATCTAACCTGCCCGAAGTTTTAGCTCTTTCAAGCAATCGTTTTACTGATTCGTTTTCAGGCACTTCTATGCTGATTAATAAATCCAGCTTTGTGCCGAGTTTAATCATTAAACCTTCCAGAATATAAGCCTGTACAAAAGTACGCGGAAAACCATCGAACAAAAACCCGTTTACATCGGGATTGTTTTTTATGGTTTTTTCAATAATTTGTACAATAATTTCATCGGAAACCAATCCGCCTTTTGCTATAATGCTTTTGGCTTGTAATCCTAATTTTGTTTCATTTGCCAGTTCTTTACGAAGTAAATCGCCGGTAGAAATATAAAAGAGATTGAATTTTTTAATTAAAAACTCCGATTGAGTTCCTTTTCCTGCACCCGGTGGTCCAAATAATGCAATATTTAACATAGCTTAGGTTTTTAGTTTTTTATTTCCAATTTTTAAACGGATTTTTTGAAAGTTGCGAATTATAATATCTGATATCTCCTGTTACTTCTTTTCCCAGCCAATCCGGTTTTTCAAAATCTTCTTTTTCATCATTCAATTCAATTTCTGCAATAATTAAGCCTGAATTTTCGTCGTAAAATTCATCTACTTCAAAAGTATGTTTTCCTGATTTTATCAAATATCTGCTTTTATTGATAATTCCCGGCTCGCAAAGCTCTAATAATTCTTCTGCTTCTTTTACCGGAATTTCTTTTTCCCATTCATAGCGCGTAGTTCCACTTTTGTTGCTTAAACCTTTTACAGTAATGTATGCATTGTCTTCTTTTATACGTATTCTTACCGTACGCTCCGGTACAGATGATAAAAAACCTTGTTTAATACGCATTTTTTTAAATGCTGTTTTTTTAAAATCATCGCTGATTACTAAAAATTTCCGTTCTATTTCTTGCGCCATTCTGTTTTGTTTATGGTATCAATTTTTATTTTATTGATTTGTTTATTAAACGCTCCTGTAAAAATACTTGAATCTTTTGTCTGTTTATTTAGTGTATCGGGTCTGTTTATTTTTTTAGAAAATGGATTAATCAATTCGCTATCTTCGGTAACTTTTAACATAAAAACATTATTTACAAAAAACAGGGCAAAAAATGATATTAATCCGGCAATAATAGGGGTTGTAACCCAGCCAATAGCAATTTCGCCTAAAACACCATATTTTATTTCTCTGCCGCCTTTCAAAATTCCAATACCTATTATCGAACCTACTATAACCTGTGAACTTGAAACCGGCACTAGGGGAATGGGAGGGAGCCCTAAACGAACTGAAAAATCAGATAAAGATTGTGATGAAAAAATAAAGAGCACCATGGCTTGTGCTAAAACTACTACTAAGGCAGCTTCGGAAGAAAGATGAACTATATTTCCGCCTACCTGTTCCATAATTTTTCGTGAATAAGTAAAAATTCCAATTGAAATTGAAATACCTCCAAGCAAGAATAATTGCTGCACACCGCTTAATTTAAAAATAAAAAAATCAATTTCAGGTAAAGAAACCGATGAAACAAATACTCCCATTACGTTTGCAATATTGTTAGCCCCCAAACTGTAGGCTCCGAAAGCACCTACAACAATAAGTGCCATTCGCAGAAAAGCATCTAATTTTAATAAATGTGGTTTTATTTTGTTAATTGTGAGCTTAAAAAGATAATACAAAATAATTGAAAAAACGGCTCCGAGAATGGGACCCGCCACCCATGTAGTTAAAATTTTAGTAAGAGAACCTGCATCTGTAGAGTTTCCCGTATATAAGTTCCAACCGATAATACCTCCTACAATGGCTTGTGTTGTTGAAACCGGTAATTTGAACTTAGTCATATAAAAAACAGTAACAGCAGCTGCCAATGCAACTGTAAAAGCACCTGCAATAGCATCTACATCCCCTAATTTACCCAAAGTATGTGATGCTCCTTCACCTTGTAAAACAGCACCAATTATGACAAATATACTTGCTATTACAGCAGCTTTTTTAAAGCTTACCATTCGGGTACCAACAGCCGAGCCGAAAACATTGGCTGCATCATTGGCACCCAACGACCAGCCCAGAAATAGACCACTTGTTAAGAAAAATAATATCATAGTTTTTACAAAGTTCTTTTTATTGCCATTATCGATAGTAAATCTGCTACTTCTTGCACTACATCTGATAAGCTTTCAATATGTAAAGCAAAATAGCGCAGATGTATTTTTTCGGCTAAATCAAGTTGCTTCATCTCTTTAAATAGCCTTCTTTTTATATTGTCGGCAAGCAAATCGGCTTCACGCTCGTAAAAATATACCCTGTGCAGCTTATCTTTTACCGCATTAACATCTGTGAAATAAGCTCTTGCAGCAGGAATTACATTTTCAACCGATAAAACAGATGCATCAACAAGTTTTATAAAGTCATTATTTAGCTCGGTGGGAATATCCGGTCCTTCCACATCAAATTGCAACATATTTTCCTTTGAGGTGTCAATAATGTCGTCAAGTTTTTCAAGTAAAACCATAACATCGCTTCTAAATTGCGGCAATAATGAATAAATATATAAATCATTTTCAATTTGTTTGCGCAATTTATCGGCATGCGATTCCATATCTAAAATTTTTTGAATATTATCGGCAAATTCTTTTTCTTCTCCATTTAAATAGTTTTTAACTCCGTTTTTAAAAACCAAAGCACCTTCATCAATGGTGTCTAAAAAGTTATTAATTGATGCTATTAGCGATTCGGCTGTTCTAAATAATATTCCCATAATTTATTTTCTATTTATATTTTTAAGTGTAAATATAAATATTATTCCGGCTTTA
>JALSLF010000350.1 GCA_026988445.1 Bacteroidales bacterium | reverse complement strand
TCCGGCTTTAGACAAGTGTATAATTTTACACAAAATTTTAGTAGTTTTACAGCTATTTTTAAAAATCAAGTTTATTTTAAAAAATATACGAATAAATATTGCGTTAATATTATTTATAACACAAAGATTTAAAAAATGAAATTAAAAACTCTACTCTTATTATCATTTATCTGGCTGATAACTATAAGTCTGAAAGCTCAAATTAATTACGGGGGAACTCCTTTATCTTTTGAGCAAACGATGTTGAAATCAACACCTGTATATAATACACCTTATTTTGACTATAATCAATTATTACGTGAAGACGAACTGAATAAAGGTGGAGCTAAACCTTACCGTCTTGGGAAAAATCACCTTGTAGCTATAAATCCTGAAAACTCAGGAGCATGGACAACACTTAGTACCGGTGAAAAAATATGGCGACTGCAAATTCATTCGGATAAGGCATATTCAATAGGTTTATTTTTTAAGGAATTTAAGCTCAATAAAGGAGTACGTTTTTTTGTGTATTCGCCCAATAAAAGTATTGTTAAAGGGGCTTTTACTTATCAAAATAACAAGAGCACTAAAGTGTTTTCTGTTTTACCGATTGCCGGTGAAGATATTATACTTGAGTTAAATGTTCCTGAAAATACGGATTATGGTATTTTTGAGTTATCGGGCATTATTCATGATTATAAAAATGCTTTTGGTAATAAACTAAAAAGTGCAAAATCTTCCGGTGCTTGTAATGTAAATGTTAATTGTCCCGAAGGAACTGATTGGCAGAATGAAAAACGCTCAGTGGTTAAATATACCTTTATATCGGGTGGTTACCAATATATGTGTACAGCTGCACTTATTAATAATACACGGCAAGATGCAACACCTTATTTATTAACTGCAAACCACTGTGTTAGTTCGCAGTCAGTTGCACAAACTGCTGTTTTTATTTTTAATTATGAAAGTGAGTTGTGCAATGGTACGGTTGGACCTACCGACCAAACTATATCTGCTTCTGACTTAATTGCTGCTACGCCAACAGGTGATCTTGATTTTACTCTATTAAAATTAAGTGCTTCTCCACCTGTGGATTATGGTGTGTATTTTTCAGGTTGGAATAGATCTACTGCTCCTGCAAGCAATACCGTTACGATACATCACCCCAGTGGAGATATAAAAAAAATATCTTTCGATAATGATCCACCGGTTACCGGAAATTATGGTAGCGGGTACGTAACAAACTCTCATTGGAATATTGTTGCTTGGGATTTAGGTACTACCGAAGGTGGCTCATCGGGTTCACCTTTGTACGATGAAAATCACCGTATTGTAGGGGACTTAACCGGTGGTGATGCAAGTTGTTCGTATAATTTTAATGATTTTTATGCAAAATTTGATATGAGTTGGGATTATTATCCCGAAGCAAATTATCAGTTAAAGGCTTGGTTAGATCCTGATAATACCGGCGTTATGGTTCTTGACGGATATGATCCGAATTTGCCGGTGGATAGTATTGATGTAAAATTGGCAGATATAAAGGCGCCAACCGGTTCTTTTTGTTTAAATAATACTATAGAACCCATTGTTGATGTAAAAAATACGGGCGTAAAGGAAATAAACTCATTTAGGGTGTACTACCTGTTGAACAATTCTTCGGTTCAGTATTATGATTGGTCCGGAGTTTTAGCCTCGGGTGCTACAACTACCCTGCAATTACCCGCTATTCAGGCTGTTTCGGGTGCCGGGACTTTTAAAGCCTATACCGCTAATCCTAATAATGCAGTAGATGAAAATCCTGCAAATGACACTTTAATATCTAAGTTTCAGGCAGATACAGTTATAACTGATTTGCAAGTTCAAGGAGATGAATATATTTGTAGCGAAACGCTTAGAGGAGAATATTTTGTTACTGAAACCGGAGATTTTTCATGGTCGGTAAATGCGGGAACAATTAATACGGGAACAAATACAGATAAAATTACGGTTCAATGGAATACTTGGGGTAATCGTGAAGTAAATCTTACTTTAAGTAATACTTGCGGAGATTATCCGGCAAAGGCACTAAAAGTACAATCTGTTCAGCAAAGTATTGTGCTAAACATAAATACAAGCAATAATCCGGTACATTGGGTTTTAACAATGGTAAACAGTGATTTTTCTGTTTCCGGCGATATTCCGGCAGGTTCCGGAAATGTTTCAATTCCACTGTGTGTTGAAGCAGGAGATTATACATTAGTAATTACAACGGATGTTTCAAATTGTAGCGATTGCAGTTTTACTGTTGATGATTCAAATAACACGGTTTTAGTTTCGGGAAACTTTTCCAATGCTGCTCAAACCGTATCATTTAGTTTGGAAAAAATAAAGGAAGCAATTTATAATGTATATCCGAACCCTGCAAAAAATCAAATAAATGTTGAGGCAAATTTTATCGAAGCCTATAAAAATGCTGTTTTTGCTATTTATACATTAAGCGGAGCTATGAAAACTCCTGAAAATGAACTGAACGGTGCTATACAAATCGACATATCCGAATTGGAAAATGGCTACTATATTTTAAAAATACGCTCTGACTACGGTGAATTTACTAAAAGTTTTGTAAAACAGTGATATATGGGGTTTTAGCTTTGCTGTAGAAGGTGGCTGCTGATTTAAGCTATTAATATTTGTGCTTTTTTTCTTCCTTTTTTAGAAATATAATTTTTTTTTTATCTTTACAGATATTAATCTAAGCTTAATTCGCGTATGAAACAAGCCCCGTGAACGGGACAGGCTTTGATTAAAATAATTATTAAACAAACAGGGCAATGATTATTTTAATCATGCGGTTCTTCCGCGTAGCGGAACAGGCTATGAGTCCTTAAAAAACAATAAAAAAATAAACTCATGAAAAAGGTTTTGGTAATTTTAGTTCTGGTAATTGTATTTATCTTTTTTTTCCTGGTTTATTCAGGTTTGTTTACAAGTGTAAATATTAATGAAGGAGAAGTTGGTCCCTATACTTTTATAGGTAAAGAATATGTTGGTGACTATCGATATGCCGGCGATCGTTTAGATTCAATAGTGGCAGACATTCATAAACGTAAAATTGCCTTTGACCAAAGTTTTGGGATTTACAGGGATAACCCGGATAGTATTTCGGTTGATAGTTTGCGCTATATGGTTGGATGTATTATTCCCGAAAAAAGTTTTGACAGGATTCCTGAGCTGGAAAGAGACGGTTATGTAAAACAAAATATGGGAAAGACACCCAGTGTTATTGTTGAATTTCCTTTAAATACCAAAGTATCTTTTTTAATGGCAGTTAAGAAGGTTTATCCTGCATTAAATGATTATTTTGCCGAAAAAGGATATGCCGAAGTTCCTTCCTTGGAAATATACGATAAAGATAAAATGTTGATTACTATGGAAATAAAAAAACAGTAATTGTATCTTGATTTAGCTGTTTTATGTCTAAAAAGAAGGTTTTAATGGCAATGAGCGGAGGCTTAGACAGTAGTATGGCTGCTCTTATGCTAAAGGAACAAAATTATGAACTGATTGGAATTACTTTACGTGTTTATAATTCACAGTTCCGTTCCGAGCCCATGGAACAAAGTATTCGTGATGCACACATTCTTACCGATCAATTAGCTATTCCGTATTATGTTATTGATGTTTCCGATGACTTTAAAGAAACGGTAATAGATTATTTTATTGATGAATACTATAACGGTAAAACTCCAAATCCGTGTGCGCTTTG
>JALSLF010000349.1 GCA_026988445.1 Bacteroidales bacterium | reverse complement strand
ATACCGCAAGTAATGGAATCGCCCATAATGGATGTATTCCCGTTTACGGCAGATGAAGAAATACCTGAAAATTTAAAGCCTTTGAGTGAGGAGGAGTAATAAAGTTAAGCGGATAGTACACCCAATGCAACTATCTGCCTATTTTTATCAAATTTTATATTATGACAATACCGGTGGCAAAACCTTTTGTGAAGTGGGCAGGTGGGAAAAGCCAATTGTTAACGGAAATTAACAATGCACTTCCTGCAAGTATCAAAAAAACAGAATTTACTTACATTGAACCCTTTATCGGTGGTGGAGCCGTTTTATTTTGGATTTTACAAAAATACCCTAACATAAAAAAAGCGGTAATTAACGATATAAATTCGGATTTAATAAACGCATACAAAACAATAAAAGATAATGTAGAAGGCTTAATATTAATACTAGAAAAGTGGGAGAAAGAATACCATTTGTTTGTAGAAAAACCGGATGTAAAGAAAAATTATTATTACTCTAAACGGAACTTATTCAATAGCAGAAAGTCGGATAAAACCACTCAATCAGCATTGTTTATTTTTCTAAACCGAACATGTTTTAATGGCTTGTATCGCGTAAACAAAAAAAACGAATTTAATGTACCCATTGGAAGCTATAAAAAACCAATGATTTGTGATAAGGATAATTTGCGGGTTGTTAGTCATCTTTTGCAAAAAGTTATTATACTTAATGGTGATTTTGAACAAACATTAAAATATGCCGAAAATACTACTTTGTTTTACTTTGATCCGCCGTATAAGCCTTTAAGCGAAACATCAAGTTTTAATTCATACGCAAAAGATGAGTTTGATGATAAGGAACAAATAAGACTTGCCAGATTCTGTAAAAAAATTGATTTACTCGGCTATAATTGGATTTTAAGCAATTCCGATGTTAAAGGAAAAAATCCGAATGATAATTTTTTTGATGATTTATATAGTCAGTTTAATATCAGACGAGTTTTGGCAAGAAGAAATATTAACTCAAATCCATATAAAAGGGGTAAATTAACAGAGTTGTTAATTACAAATTTTGCTTATGAAAAAATTATGTCAATTGCTCGATAAAACAGAAGATGAGTTTTTCAGTGAGTTATCATCATCTTTTAAGAAAAAGATTAACCAATGGAGTTATTTTGTAAACTGGATAAAAGTTTTGCAAAATATTGAACCTATTGAAAAAGAATTAAACTTATTAAATTACCTAATAGGTAAAAAAGACTTACATAAAGAAACCGTTGATTTACTGTTAAAATATCCTGATACGATTAAAGCAATCCCCTTACTTCTTGCAATAAGAGATAAATCTTTGGAAGTATTGATTGATACTAGAAATTTTATTTATCGCGAATTTGACTTTTCTAAGAGGAAATATTCAAGAGAAGAAATAAAATCTTTTGCAGATTTCATTTTAAAAAGTGGATTGGGAGAACTTTTAAAGGATAAAAAAATAAAGAATTTAGTTGATTATGCCACTGGTGTTGAGGTCGGATTAGACAGTAACGGAAGAAAAAATAGAGGTGGCAGTCTTATGGAAAGTTTAGTTGAAGAGTTTATCAAAGATACCTGTCAAGAGTTAAATATTGAATATTTGGCACAAGCTACTGCCAAGAAAATAAAAGAAAAATGGAATATTGATGTACAAGTTGATAAATCGTCAAGAATTATTGATTTTGCCATTAATAAAAACGGTAATCTTTATTTTATTGAAGTAAATTTTTACGGTGGCGGTGGCTCTAAACTCAAATCAACTGCAACGGAATATATACGGATGAATGAATATTGGAATAAGCAAGGCATTGAGTTTATCTGGATAACCGATGGTGCAGGTTGGCAATCCACTTTAAAACCATTAAGGGAATATTTTGACAAAGCAGATTATTTATTAAATTTGGAAATGTTA
Organism: Bacteroidales bacterium; assembly: GCA_026988445.1. Taxonomy (GTDB): domain Bacteria; phylum Bacteroidota; class Bacteroidia; order Bacteroidales; family NBLH01; genus NBLH01. The sequence goes on along the minus strand of JALSLF010000349.1, from coordinate 17 downwards.
AGAAATGGAATTTTAAA
>JALSLF010000348.1 GCA_026988445.1 Bacteroidales bacterium | reverse complement strand
AATTGAAGAATATAATGTAAATCTTACCAAGATATAAACACCACAAAAATTATTTTTTGACGAAAAGCTGCCTGTCTTAACACTAATGTTCTGAAAGGCGGCTTTTTTTCGATATATCCTTAGCTCGGTTTAAACTTTATAATACCTAAATTGAGCGATTATCTACTTCAATAAGCACCGATTTATTGAGTTAAAAAGACTCAAATACCAAAGGGTATTCTTACTTTTTTTCTAAACTTTTTAATCTAAATATCTTGGCACTTCTTTTTGTACATAATCGCTCAATTTTGGTAATAGTTAGGAGCTATTCGTAAAACTTTAAAACCCTTAATCCAAACAGTACCACATCATCGGTCTGCTCATAACCTTTATGCCATTCATCAAAACTTTTCTGCAAAAAGTTTTCCTGTTCTTTCATATTAAGATGCTGGCATGAAAGCAAAAGCTTTTTAAAGTTTCGAGCTTTTAATTTTTTACCGTCTTTACCACCAAACTGATCAGGGTAACCATCACTAAATGCATATACACGGTCATCTTCTTGTAATTGAAAACTATGATTTTTAAAAGGTTTTTCGTATGAATAGATTGCAATAGGTTGTCTATCAGCTTTTATTTCCAAAACCGAAAAATCATATTCATCGGGATGATAAATTGCCAAACCTTGTTCTTCTATTGCTTTAAAATCTTCAATTTTATCATTCTTACGAATAATAAACAAAGGATTAAAAGCTCCGGCATACTGAATTTCCAGCGTTTCGGTATTTAAAATCATAAAAGCCATATCCATACCATCCTTTGCTTCGCCTTCTTTACCGGATTGGTGTAATGAGTTTTTAATTTTTTCGCGTATTTTATTTAATATTTCACCGGCATTATCCAAACTACGGCTTGTAACCGTTTCGTTTAAGAATAACGAACCCAACATACTCATGAATGCTCCCGGAACGCCATGTCCGGTACAATCAGCAACTGCTATTACAATAAAGTTTTTAATTTTTTTAAGCCAATAAAAATCACCACTTACAATATCCTTTGGACGCAACATCATAAAATACTCAGGTAAAAGCTTATCCATTAACTCTTTTGCCGGCATTACCGCTTTTTGAATATTTTCGGCATAATAAATACTATCGGTGATTTCCTTTTTCTGAGCTTCAATTTCCGCTTTTTGGGCACGTAACAATTGATTAGCTCTAAGTTTTTGTTTATAGTTTCGATAAAAAATAATTACTACAACAATCATAATTGCTAAAGCAGAAAGCGAAAAGTACATTTTCATTCTCTGATTTTTGGCATTCAACTCTTGAACTTTAATTTTTTGCTTTTGCGCTTCAATTTCTTTTTCCTTTTTCTCTAACTTATATTTTGTTTCACTCTCGATTAATCTTTGAGCAGCTTGCTCTGTAATAGTATCTTTTACTGAGATATAATCTTTTAAATAATAAAAAGATTTTCGGATATTTCCTTTCTGTTCAAAAGCTTTTGATAAAATTTCATAGGCATCTTTTTGACGAGGCAAGGCATGAAGTTCCAAAGCTATTTTTAATGATTTCTGAGCAAATTCAATAGCTTTATTGAGATTTTTTTCTTCAAGATATAAAAAACCAAGCTGATTTAATAAATTTGCAACTTGCTCATTATCTTCAATTTCTTCATTAATTTTTAAGGATTCAAGATAATATTTTTCCGCTTCGCTGTATTTTTTTAAAGCAGTATATACTTTCCCGATATTTTGCAAACTAATTGCCATATCCCGCTTTACTTTCACCTCTTTACGCAGTTCCAAGGACTGTGTATAATAAACCAAGGCAGAGTCATATTCATGCTTATTCAAATATACGGTACCGATATTATTGTAAGCAGTAGCAACACCCACCTTATCACCTAACTTTTCTTTAATTTGTAATGATTTTTGGTAATACTCAATTGCCCAATCCAGAT
>JALSLF010000347.1 GCA_026988445.1 Bacteroidales bacterium | reverse complement strand
TTTTCGTTCTAACCCGCGTATAGGTAATGCTTTAATAGGGTAGCCCGCAGCCGGTACTTTTTCCATTTCAATTTTACCTTCGGCACCCACAAACAGGATATCAAGATCATTATGCTCTTTCTTTAAAGCATTTGCTATTGCTATTGCAGGAAACACATGTCCTCCTGTACCACCTCCACTGATTATGACCTTTTTTGTTTTCAAACTAAAAATATATTAATACTGTTATTTTATTACGGTAACTTCTTCTACTTCCGGTTCTAAGGGTTTTTCTTTGTCAAGGCTTCTGCTTATACTTAAAACAACGCCCAGTGAGGCAAAAGTTATAAGTAAAGAGGTTCCGCCCATGCTAATTAGGGGTAAGGGTTGCCCGGTAACCGGCCCTATACCCACTGCCACCATCATATTCATAAATGCTTGAAAAACCATTAAAATGGTTATACCCACCGCCAAAAAGGCTGCAAAAGTTCGCGAAGTTCGCCGGATAATCAATCCTACTCTATATAATAAGACAAGGTATGCAGCAATAATTAAGATTGCTACAATTGAGCCCCATTCTTCAATAATAATTGCAAAAATAAAATCGGAATTAGCTTGTGGTAGCATATATTTTACTTCACTGTTTCCGGGACCTTTGCCAAATATACCTGATGTTGCAATGGCTGTTTTAGCCATATTGGGTTGAGACAATGCATTTTCATCGTCCTGCAAAAAGCCACTAACTCTGTTTTTCCATGTTTCTACTCTGGAAAAACCCGGAATAAACGAAGATATTACTACAATTACAGCTAATCCTGCAAATAAAATTCCTATTCCTCCAACTATTTTTTTTAAGGATATGCGTCCAATATACATTAAAACCAGAGCTGCCACAAACAATAAAAATGCTGTTGAAAAATTTGAAGGAAAAATTAAAATACATACAATACCGGTTGCTATCATAATTTGTTTAAACGATGTATCTAATTTTTCCTGATCGTTTTGATTTAAAGATAAGATTCGGGCTATGTACACAATCAATCCAAATTTTGCAATATCGGATGTTTGAAATGAAAAATCCAAGCCGGGAATAACCAACCAGCGTGTGGCATCGTTTCTTGTAACTCCCAGTAATATTGTGAATATCAATAATAAAACAGCTAAAACAATGATTATTTGCGATAGTGAAAAAAAGATGCTGTATGGTACTTTATGAATGGCATACATGAAAATAAATCCCAATAAAATAAAAGTTATGTGCTTTCTTAAATATACGGTTGTATTTCCATCGGCATAGCGAAAAGCTAAATCGCCTATGGAGCTATAAACAGCAAGCACCGAGATGATGGATAGAAAAACTACTACCCCCCAAATTACTCTATCGCCAAGTATATGTTTTGATAAAAATTTATTCATTTTATTATAATTTTCGCACTGCTTCTTTAAATTTTCTGCCTCTGTCTTCGTAATTATCAAACAGGTCAAAACTTGCACAAGCCGGCGAGAGCAATACAGTGCCGCCGTCGGTAGCCAAATAATAGGCTGTTTTAACAGCATCATTCATTGATTGAACATCATATATGGGAACATGTTTGGCAAATGCTTCGTGAATTTTGCTATTGTCAATACCAAGCGTTACAATTGCTTTTACTTTTTCTTTTACCAATTCGGTGAGTATTGAGTAATCATTGCCTTTGTCCACTCCTCCGGCTATCCAAACCGTGTTTTTATCCATGCTTTCCAGTGCATACCATGTAGAATTTACATTGGTTGCTTTTGAGTCGTTAATGAATTGAATACCATGAACTTTTATGTACTTTTCAAGCCGGTGCTCTACTCCGGTGAAATCGCTTAAACTTTCGCGTATTACCGGATTTTTTATCTGCATCACTTTTGCCGAAATACTTGCAGCAAGAGAGTTGTACATGTTGTGTTTGCCTTGTAATGCCAAATCGTATATACTCATTTCAA
>JALSLF010000346.1 GCA_026988445.1 Bacteroidales bacterium | reverse complement strand
TTTTTATATTATAAAGTCCTAAGCGATGCGCCAAAGGAGCATAAACATAAAGCGACTCTGTAACGGTTTTAATTTGTTTGTGTTTGGGATAATGTTCAATTGTACGCATATGGTGCAAGCGGTCGGCAATTTTAATAAAAATTACCCGGATATCATCCGATAAGGTAAGTAGAATCTTACGAAAGGCTTCTGCTTGTACTACCTCCCTGTTATCAAGCACTTCTCTTATTTTTGATAACCCATCGAGAATTGACGCAATTTTAGGTCCAAAATTTTCTTCAATATTTTCAGGCTGCATCTCTGTTTCATCTACAATATCATGTAAAAGAGCCGAAACTGCGGATTTTACACCCAGTCCTATTTCATTGGTAACAATTTTTGCAACTTCAAACGAGTGCTCAATATAATATTCTTTTGAGTTTTTTTTAATCTGCTCAAAGGCTTTGTTCGCAAAATGGAATGCTTTCCATAATAATTCCTGATCTTCTGGCGACTTGCATCGTTCGCAATTTTTCAAAAAATTATCAAAACGAGTAATTATTTCTTCTAATTCTTGTTCATAAGGCTTTTTATCCTGATAAACAGCTAGTTGATATTCTTTCTGCTTCATCCTGTATAAACTTTTAGCTTCAATTCTTGTTGTTGAATATACAAAAAAATTGCTTATGCAACAATCATTTTTGACAAGTAATCAGATAATTGGATGAGCAAATAATTAGAGCTTGACCAATGGGCGAATACACCAAGCTCAACCAATTAACAATTAACTAATTACCAATTAACCAATCCACCGGCAGTCGGACAGGTTTCTAATTATCAATTTAGGTTTAATAAAACGTTCAAATGTCCTTTCGGACGATTTGAAGTTTAAGCGCAATTAAGTAAGTTCCAATTTCAAGCCGTCGTAAGCAAAAAATACATTCTTGGGCAGTTCCTTTTCCACATCTGCCTGCCTACCCATTAAATGGCTAATATGTGTTAAATATGCACGTTCCGGTTTGATTTCTTTAATCAAAGCAAGTGCTTCTTCAAGATTAAAATGTGAAATATGTTTCTTCTTACGTAACGCATTAACAACCAATACTTTTGTGCCTTTTATTTTTTCTTTTTCTTTGGCTGCAATATAATTTGTATCGGTAATATAAGTAAAATCTTTTATCCTGAAACCGAAAATAGGTAATTTATAATGCATTAAACGAATGGGAGTAATCATTAAATCATCAAGATAAAATTGTTGATTGTCTATAATATGGACATTCATTTCCGGTATTCCGGGATATTTGTCTTCGGCAAAAACATAGGCATATTCTCTGCGTAAGGCTTTTTCAACCCGGGCATCTGCATAAATTTCCATTGCGCGTTTGTGTATATAATTAAAGGCACGAATATCATCCAATCCGGCAATATGATCTTTATGCTCATGCGTAAAAAGTATGGCTGTTATATCCTCTACTTTCTCACGTAACATTTGCTGCCGAAAATCAGGACCGGTATCTATAACTATTATCTTATTTTTATATTCAACTAATACACTGGAACGCAAGCGCTTATCCCGTTTATCTTCCGATTGACATGTTTCACATTTACATGCTATTACAGGCACACCTTGCGATGTTCCGGTGCCTAAGAATGTTATTTTCAATTTTATCCGTTTTTAGAATATTAAATATTTTTGCCAGTCAAATATACAAAAAAGCCGTTTCTAACGAAACGGCTTTTTATTTATTTATTATTGCAACATGCAAGATATTAAAAGATATTTTGCAATAGTAATTTAATAAGTCATCAAATATCTTTTATAAAATACCTGCGTCTCAAAAAAACTTCTGAATTTCATCACTTAACTTCTTCATAATCCACATCGGTAACATCATCGCCACCATCTGAATTACCGCCACCTTGTTGCGAAGCATCTCCTCCTTGTGCTCCTGCACCCGGATTTTGCTGTGCTTGTGCAT
>JALSLF010000345.1 GCA_026988445.1 Bacteroidales bacterium | reverse complement strand
AACACGATTTTGGTAAAATCGGTGAAGATTTAGTTACTTTTGTTGAAAGAGAAGTAAATGCGCAACGTATGAACTTTTTGAAGGATTTGTTGGAGTATAATGGTTTTGAAGTAATTATAGAAGAGCTTGAGCCGGCAGAAGAAGGTGGCGAAAAATCCTATAATGTTGCAGTGAATGATTTGGTTTTTAATCCGGTTATTTGGGTTTATGACCGTAAATTACGTACTCCCGATGGTCATATTGTTAATGAAGACTATTGGATGCAACGAAATACGAATTTCCGACCTCAGTACTGGGAACGATAATAAATTTAAAAATGCGGTTGTTTTGACCGCATTTTTTTTTAACATGATTTGTGATTTCCAAAGCTTATAATCGCTCAACTTAGAAAAAAAGTCAATCTAATCTGTTACAGCAAACTATATTAAGGGTAAAACAAAATCTTTTGTTGCCTGTTTTAAAATAACTCACTACTTTTGCACTCCAAAATAAAAATAAAATATCATGGCTTTAAGTTGCGGAATTGTCGGATTAACCAATTCAGGAAAAACTACATTATTTAATTGCATGTCAAATACAAAGGCAGAAGCAACTAATTATTCGTTTAGTACGGGGAAATCAAATATTGGAATGGTGAAAGTGCCGGATCCGCGTTTGAAAGAATTGGAGAAACTGCAACCCACTGAGAAATTGGTTCAAGTAGTGGTAGATATTGTAGATTTACCCGGCTTGGCTAAAGGTGCCAGTCAGGGCGAAGGTATTGGTAATAAGTTTTTGGGCGAATTACGAAATGCCGATGCAATTATTCATGTGCTTCGTTGTTTTGAAGATGAAAACTTACCGCACCCAAACGGATCAATTGACCCCGTTCGGGATATTGAGGATTTAGATTTTGAGCTTCAGGTTGCCGATTTACAATCCATAGAAAAAAAATTAGCGCGCACCGAAAAACTATTGAAAACAGGCGATAAAAATGCTAAAAAAATCATTGAAATATTAAATAAGTATAAAAATCATCTGGAAAATTTTCAAAATGCACGTACTTTAGATGTAAGTGATGAAGACAAGGCAGCGGTTGGAGATTTGTTTTTGCTTACCACCAAACCTGTTTTTTATGTATGTAATGTAGATGATGATTCAGCTTTAAGCGGAAATAAATATTCCGATGCAGTAAAAGAACATTTAAAGGGGGAAGATACAGAGGTTTTGGTAATTGCCGGTAAAATGGAAGCAGAAATTGCTGAATTGGAAACGGAAGAAGAACGTTTGGAGTTTTTACAAGATTATGGTTTAAGCGAGCCGGGTGTTGATAAATTAATACGTTCTGCTTATAAAATTTTAAATTTAGAAACCTTTTTTACCGTAGGTCCAAAGGAGATAAGAGCATGGACTATTAAAAAGGGTTCAACTGCTCCTGAAGCTGCCGGTGTTATTCACAGCGATTTACAACGCGGATTTATTCGGGCAGAGGTTATGAAATATAAGGATTTTATCGAATTAAAATCAGAGCAAGCCGTTAAAGAAGCCGGAAAATTACACATCGAAGGAAAATCTTATATTGTTGAAGACGGCGATATATTGAACATACGTTTTAACGTATAAAATTAAAAATAGAACAAGTATGAATAAGATTATAGAAAAAGAATTTCTTACGGATAATACCGTGAAATTTGTATTTGATGCAGCTGATGTTGCTTCACAATGTAAAGCCGGACATTTTGTGTTTGTGCATCTGAACGATACGGAACGTTTAACTTTAAGTGTTGCCGATGCCGATGAGAAAGAAGGTACTATTACTTTAGTAATAGAGGCAGTAGGAGAAATGTCGTCGAAAATTGCAAACTTGAATGAAGGTGATGAAGTTTTAATTGAAGGCCCAAAAGGAAAAGTAATTGATGTTGAGAATTACAATAGCGTTATTGCTATTGGTGGGGCTGCCGGTATAGCACCTTTATTGATGACGGTTAAAGAACTTAAAAAAGCGGGGAATAAAGTATATAGTGTTTTGGTTGCAAATTCAGAAGAACAAATGTTTTTTGAATCGGATATTAAAGAGTTTTCGGATGATTTGACTATTTTTACATACGATAATCAAGATGAAGCCGGTTTGGAAGAGCTGGTTAAAAGTATTATTTCGCAGGAAAGTGTCCAAAAGGCATATTTAATGGGACCTAAGGTATTGTTAAAGCCTGCACATAATCGACTTAAAGAATTATCATTACCAATGCAAGCAACACTTTGGTAAAAAATAATGATTTTTTACCAAAATGTTTGAAAAAGACCGGATGTTTGTTTTACAACATCCGGTCTTTTAATTTTTTAATAATTTCATTAGCCCGTGAAACTTCTGCTCTAAGTTCGCGTTCGCGTTCAACATTTGCTGTCATATCAAAAGCCATACTTATCACACGCGAAAATTTATCGTTTTCATCATAAAGAGGAGTAAAGGTTTCATAAAACCATTTTTCTTTTTGGTCAAAATAGTACTGATTCAAATTACGATATACCCTGCCTGAAAGTAAATCGGACATGAAGTTTTGATGTTCAACACTTTGAACTTTTTCTTCACTCATAAAATCATCTAATTTACGGTCTTTTAATTCGCTAAAAGCAATACCGGTCATTTTTACAAAACGATCATTTGCTTCCATAATTTCACCGCTGAAAGAAAGATAGTAAGTACCTACGGAGTTATCTACAGCATCCATAATGCTGCTGTATTTAGCACTAATTTCTTTCATTTCTTTATCAATCTTATCATTAAGTTCTTTTAGTTTAAAAACTTCCTCTTTGTTTTTATTGTACAATTCAATATTTTCTTTTTTAAGTTTTTCTTCTTTTTCTTTAATTTCCTTTAAGGATTTTTGCATTTCCTCAATTTGTCTTCTCGTTTCTTCTTCTTGCTTGGTTAGTCTTTCTGATTTTTCATTAGATTCTTGAAGAAGTTTAGCAGTATGAATATTAATCTTAACACTGGATATGGTAGAAGCAATACTTTCACCAATTTTTTCAACAAACTCAATTTTATAAGGTTCAAATTCTTCAAATGAAGCAAGTTCAACTACACCATAAACTTTCTCATTTAATTTTAGAGGCACAATCAGTAAACTTTTCGGGTCGTCTTTTCCTAATCCTGATGTTATATGGATATAATCTTTTGGAATATCATTCATGTAAATAGTTTCATTCTCCAAAACACATTGACCAACAAGGTTTTCTCCGATTTCAACTCTTTTGTTTAAATATTTTCTCCGGTCGTAAGCATAAAAAGCCAACAACTCCAAATGAACATCATTTTCATCATCATCGTTAATTATAAATAATCCTCCAATACTTGCTCCAAGATAACGTACCAGCCGGGTGAGGATTTTATTCGTAAGTTCTTCAAGGTCGTCTTTGCTTTCACGTAATAAAACACCAAATTCAGCCAATCCTTGCGAAGCCCAGCTCCTTTGAGCGTTTTCTGCACGTCTTAGGCTTGCTTCTTGCGATGCTTTTTTAAGGTTTTCACGCATGAGCAATAAGGAGTTTCCAAGTTCATCCTCAGGGCTTAGCGGGCTAAATTCACTCTCGTAGTTTTCTTTACCTATTTCGTTGGCAAATTGGGTTATTTTTTTCAATCCCTTTTTTAAATTGTTCAACGCATTCCCCATTTCCCCAATTTCATCATAACGTGAATAAGAAATTTCATCAGGAATACGTCCTTGACTCATCAGTAAAATATCGCGTTTGATTTTATTGATAGGAAAAACTAATGCACGCGAATAAATAAATGCTACTATAATAATTAAAAAGAAAGAAACAATGGTAATCCAGACGATGAAGTTTTTAAACCTATCAAAAGATAAGTTCATTTGTTTACTGAGACTATTAATTTTTGTGTCAAATTTTTTCGATAAAACTGCTAATCTTTCCAAAACATTATCTGTGAGCACCATAACAATTTGACCTTCTTCTACATTAGCACTGCCTAAGGATTTGGCAGCCGGATTATTATAATCTTCCGGTGTGCTAAGCATTTCCATTATTATTTTATGTTCCGAGAATAACTTATCTACAGTTAATTTAATGGTATCTAATTGTGCTATATCTTCTTTATCCCACTTTTTTGATAATGAATCGAGCCTTTTAATTAATTTATCGTATCCTTTTTCATGAAGTTCAATTAATTGTTTCTTGTATTCCGTATTTTTCCGTTCAGCCACCCAGTTTACAATAAGCATTTTTGAATTTGTTATGCTTAATGCCAAATCGTTTACTGCTTTTGCCGAAGGTAAGTACAGTTCGCTAATTCTGTGGCTAAGTTCTAAATTCTTTTGCATGGTGTTGTATATTAAAACACCTGCAATAATTACTACAACCATTAAAGAGCCAAAACCAATGCTTATTTTATTGGCAATTGTAAGACGCAATCTCATTTTTAGTAAAAATTAAATAAATATCGCAAAAAAAAATCTTAACAAAATAGCAAGTAATATACTATCTGCAAAAGAAAACTACAAATATCAAATATAAGAATAATTTCCAAATTGTAAAAATTAATATAAAAAATTCAAACTAGAAATATAGTTCCTTATTAACTGTTACCCATAAATATACAACAAACACGCCAAAATTAAGTAATAATAATTGAATTATTGAGAATCCTTATTCCTGAAAGAAACTTTTACCTAAATTGAGCGATTATGTACAAAAAGAAGTGCCAAGGTATTGAGATTAAAAAGTTTAGAAAAAAGTAAGAATACCGGTTGGTATTTGAATCTTTTTTTGTAAGTCTTTTTAGCTCAATAGATTGGTACTTATTGAAGTAGATAATCGCTCAATTTAGATTTTATCTACCGCTAACTTAAGTTTATTTATTTTTCGTATTTTTACGCTGATAACTAAATTTTCGATAAATATGAAATTCATTGTATCTATTTTAATTTTCACATTTGGGCATTCTTTATTGTTTGCACAAATTTCTCCTGATCATTATTTGGTAAATTTTACCGATAAAAATAATAATTCTTATTCTTTGGAGTATCCTGAGCAATTTCTTACACAGCGAGCTATTGACCGTCGCACAAAATATAATATAGCCTTTGACGAAACTGATTTACCGGTGAATCAAGCATACATTGATAGCTTAAAATCCTTAGGTTTAAAAATTATTAATGTATCCAAATGGTTTAATTCGGTATCGGTTTATTCTAAAGATACACTTTTGATTGATACCTTAAACAAAATTTCCTTTATAAAGTCAGTAGGGATAAGTAAAAACAAAAGCCGGAAAATTAAAAATGATTTAAAGGCAAATGCACAAATAAAATATGAGCAATCTTTGAATTTTGACTCATCGGCTTATGATTATTACGGAAGCGGTTTTCGTCAGATAGAGATGCTTAATGCACAGTATTTACACGAGGCAGGTTTTAAAGGCGAGGGCATGTTAGTGGCAATTTTAGATGCGGGTTTTTATAAAGTTAATGAGTTGGCTGCTTTTGACAGTATCCGCGCAAATAATCAAATTGTGGGCGTTTATGATTTTGTGGATAAAGACACTTCGGTTTATGATGCAGCTACACATGGTATGATGGTTTTATCAACCATTGCGAGTAATCTTCCGGGAGAATTGGTGGGTACCGCTCCAAAAGCTGATTTTTTGTTACTCAGAACCGAGCAAGTTGCCAGTGAATACATTATTGAAGAGTTTAATTGGGCAGTGGCTGCTGAATATGCTGATAGTCTGGGGGCAGATATTATTAGTTCTTCATTGGGTTATAATAATTTTGATGATACTACGCAAAGTCATTCGTATAGTGATATGGATGGAAATACTGCTTTGATTAGTATAGCCGCTGATTTAGCTGCTAAAAAAGGTATTTTAGTAGTTAGCAGTGCAGGTAATGAAGGTTTTTCGCAATGGAAATATATTTCGGCTCCTGCCGATGCTGATAGTGTGCTCACCGTTGGTGCAGTTACCGAAGATGAAAATATTGCGTTTTTTAGTTCGCGAGGACCAACTTTTGACAGGCGCATAAAACCGGATGTTTGTGCACAAGGAATGCCGGCTGTGGTTATGTCTGCAAACGGAAATATTACTTTATCAAACGGGACTTCATTTTCGGCACCAATTATTACCGGTGCGGTAACTTGTTTATGGCAGGCACATCCTGAATTAAATAATATGCAAATTATTGAAGCGATTAAACAAAGTGCTGACCGGTATAATCATCCGGATACAATTTTTGGATATGGAATACCTGATTTTTATGCTGCGCATATATATCTAAACTCCATGGGACAAATTGATGAAAATACGGAAAATCTGCTGAATGTTTTCCCGAATCCCTTTAAAAATATTTTAAATGTAGCCTTTTATTCAAAAAATATTAATCTTCCATACAATACTAAATTAGAAATTTTTGATGTACACGGTAAAAAAGTTATGGATGTTCATGCTGATGATGTTGCGCGTAATTATAGTTTAACCGTACTTGATAATGTGGGAAAATTAAGTAGCGGTGTTTATATTGTACGGATAACAGCAGATGATATTGTTCTGCAAACAAAGGTTATTAAACAGTAAACATTCCAAATATTTTAATATTTAAGTGATTTTTTATGTCGCAAGCTCAAATTACTCTATCGCAATTAAATCTTCAAATAAAGGAGCATATTGAAGCCGGATTTCCTGAAACTTATTGGGTGATTGCCGAAATTAGTGAGCTTAAAATTAACCGGAACGGGCATGCTTATCTTGAATTAATTGAAAAAAATGAGGACACAGATAAAGTGGCTGCTAAAGCACGCGCCACTATTTGGTCATATACCCTGCGTATGTTAAAACCTTATTTTGAAACCACTACAAATCAAGAACTGGGTGCAGGATTAAAAGTTTTGCTAAATGTTTCGGTTGAATTTCATGAAATTTACGGTTTCAGTTTAAATATTAAAGACATTGACCCTGCTTATACTTTGGGGGATATAGAACGCCGGCGCAGGGAAATTATTGAACAATTATCTACCGAAGGCATTATTGACTTGAATAAAGAACTTGAATTACCTTTGGTAATTCAAAAAATAGCGGTTATCTCTTCGCCAACGGCTGCGGGATATGAAGATTTTATGAATCAATTGCGGGCAAATGCTTATGGCTATAAATTTTACACAAAGCTTTTTCCTGCTATTATGCAAGGAGAACAGACAGAAGCTACTATAATAGCTGCACTTGAACAAATTTATGATTATGAGGATTTTTTTGATGTTGTTGTTATTATAAGAGGCGGCGGAGCAAAAGCCGATTTAATGAGTTTTGATAAATACGATTTGGCAGCAAATGTTGCTCAATTCCCGCTACCGGTTATTGCAGGTATCGGACATGAAAAAGATGTTTCAATAGTGGATATGGTTAGTCATACATCGGTAAAAACCCCCACAGCAGCTGCCGAAACAGTTATTAATCATAATCTTGATTTTGAGGGGTATGTAGAAAATTTGTATGAACAAATTAAGGATTATGCCACTAATCGACTTGCCGAAGAACAAAACCGAATTGATTATATTGCACGAAATTTTATCCCGAATGTTAAGAACCGATTAAATGCCGAAAATTTAAAATTATCTTTATTTAAAGAACAACTGAATAACGAAGCTATGCGTAGCATAGAAAAGCAAAAAAATACTTTGTTGCATTATTCCGGCGAACTAAAAAACACTTCTGTGTTTACACTTCGTTTTCAGGAAAAAAACTTGCTGCGCTATACCGAAAAATTAACTTATCGTTTGCAAACTCAGTTTAAAAGAAGTAATCGAAAACTTGATTATTTTGAAAAGACCATTAAACACCTTGATCCGATAAACTTACTAAAAAAAGGATATTCTATAACACGCTATAAAGGAAAGGTACTAAAAGAAGCCGCTGCCGTAAAAGAAGGAGATGAAGTGGAAACGATATTATCTCAAGGTGGTTTTATCGGCAAGGTAATTAAAAAGAGTGATTAATACCTAAATTGAGTGATTATCTACTTCAATCAGTATCAATCTTGTTAATTATTTTTATATATAGTTGCTTTATTTACGTAATATTTCATGAGTTTATTTTTAAAATTATTTTTAATGGTCTCATGGAACATCTACTAATATAAAGAGTTATGTTTAATTAATCGACTTAAATAATCATTGCCCTGTGTGTTTAATTATTAATCATGGATGTTTCATATTTTTAAAAATAGATTTGTGAATTTCGTTTTAACAGGAAGAAATAGCTTCCTTAAATTACCCTGCATCAGATAACATATTTATTGTTCTATTATATATCCATTCTGCAAATTCATACATTTCATTTGCTTTCTTTATGTCTGGCTTCCCTTCGGGTAATAACCCTATATCGCTCGGATACCTCGATGTAGTATATATTTCATCAATTTGTTCAAGTTTGCTTTCATCAATGTCGAAGTTTATTTTGGTTTCTATTATTTCATATAGTTTATACAAACTATGAATACGCTTAAATTGTAAGGAGTTTTCTTCAACTATTGCTTTAAAACATTTTTCTATTGTTTGTTGGCAATGGAATGCTACAATGTTTGAGAGAAATTCATCTGACAAACTGTTTTTAGCAACGAGTATATCTGCTTTGGCATATTCAAGCCATTGTTTTGTTATTGCTTTCATATATTACTTTCCCATTTTCTATTATTTCACGTGCAAATGAACTATTTAATTCAATAAATTTTTTATACATTGGTAAAGTAAAAACAATTAAATCAACAGCGATTTTTCTTTTTACAGGTCGAATTGCACGGCTTATTTCTTGATAAATTTTACTCTTTTCTTCAAAGTTTTTAGGAATGAAATTGTGTTGAGTTACAACCATGATATCAATATCACTGTCTTCATTTGGGACTCCGTATGCGTATGAACCAAAAAGCAAAATTAAATAAGGATTATATTTACTTAATATTCCTTTTATTTGTTCAATATATTTATTTTTTTTTAACATAATTTGAATTTATATATAGAAACCCTAAATTCATAGTTTTGGAACAGGCATAATAACAAAAATTGCATGAAGAATAAGTTAATATATAATACTAAACCGATTTCAAAATAAATAAAATAGCATTGGTATTATGCCGAACGATTAGCATGTTAAGAAAATCTATTTTCTGTAACATGATAACAGTTTGGTATAAAAATTCTATTACAAATATACGAATTTTTTTATTTGTTTTTTAGCAAAGGAAAGCTTTAATGGATTTGATAAATAAAAAATATTCCTCCATTTAGGTTTAAGTCATAGCCTGCTTTATTTAATTTTTGTATTAAAAAACAGCTTGTTTTTTGTATTTTCATTATAAATTTCGGCTGCCAGCAAAGTGTTAAAAACCTTTTCGCGTATTTTGTATTGTCGTAGTTTTTTGTTTTTTACATCAGGATAAATACTGTTTGAAAGAAATACAAAAACAAAACCGCTAAGCGGATTAGCCCAAACTACACATCCCGTAAATCCGCTATGCCCAAAATATCCGCCTTGCTTGCGATTAAAGCCCAAACCTCGGGGAGAATTTTTTTGTCCGGTAGTAAACATTTCAATAGTTTCTGCTTTTAAATATCGTCTATTCGCATAGCTGCCACCGTTTATCAACATTTGAAACACAATAGCCAAATCATTGGCATTGGAAAATAAACCTGCATTTCCGGCAATACCCCCAAGCAATGCTGCCGATTCATCGTGCGGATATCCTTGTATTATTTGTTTTCGCCAGTATTTATCATTAGCGGTGGGTAAAATTCTATTTTTATCAAAACGCTTTAAAGGCAAAAAACCCATTGTTTGCAAACCTAAGGGTAAATAAAAATATTTTTTCAAGAATACATCAAAGGGTTGATTTATTTTTTGTTGAATTACAGCAAAAAGAATATTGAAATTAAGATCGCTGTATTTATAGCTTTTGGTTGAATCAAATTCTAAATTGTACAATGAATTGGTAATTGAATCACGGATATCATCACGTAAATAGAAATTTTCAGCTACTTGAATATGATGTAATGAGTCTTTATTTTCGCTAAAATAGTGTTTTGGATTTGTTGAACTTGTATCGCGATAATTGATGTATTGTAAAATGGGCATGTTTGCTTGTAATCCGCTTTTGTGTACAAAAAAATCATATAATTGATGATTTTTTAAGCGGATATTTGTATCCTGTACATAATATTTCAGGCTGTCGTTAATGCGAATACTGTCCCATTCATATAATTTCATGCATGCTAAAGTTGTAGCTGCTACTTTTGTTATTGAAGCTAAATCAAACAAATCGGAATTATTTACCTTTTGTTTTTGCAAATAGCTGTGGTAACCGTAAGATTTACAAAAAAATACCTTGCCGTTTTTTATTGCCATGATTTGAAAACCCGGTGCAACACCCGATTCTTCTGCACGGTAAATAATGGTATCTACTTTTTTAAGTAAATATGAATCAAAACCGGCAACTTCGGGGATGGTATATTGTAAACGTGAAATTTGTTTAAATGTGGTATCGCTTTGTTTAAAGTTTAATTTAACAGGAAGTTTTCCTTGCGGGACAATAGCTCCGCTAATTATTTGTGCTGCAATTGATTGAGAGAAGGGGTGTGTGTCATACAATTGAATTATTGCATCTGAAAAATTCAAAATACTGCAATATAAAGGTGACGCGAAATTTAGTATTATAAGTTTTTTCTTTTGTGCAATTTTCTTTAACCCTTTAATAAAAGTACTATCTTTAAGTAGTGTACTGTCCGAAGGATGTATTGCCAATATTAAATGTGTATAATAGTTTTTAATGTTTAAAGAATTTGATTTTGAGAAATTAAAATAGTATTTAAGACTTTGCTCCAAAACAGAAAAGTTTGTTTTATTCGTAGAATAAAACACGGCTTTCATAATGGCAAAATTTTTCACAGGCAATACTTGTTTTTTATTGGTTACTAATGTAGCACTGTGTTCATATATTTGCCATGATATTTTTTTGTTTTCGGTAGTGAAAATATGTTGCAAATTGTATTCTGCCGAGCGAAATGTGGGTTTATTTAAGCCAAACCATGTTTTTGCCAGTAGGTTTTGTTTTACTCTTTGGTTTAGAATATCTATATTTAAAGCCCCTTTTGCTATTAATTGTTTAAGTCTTTTCATAAAAACTTCCGGATGTTTTTTAACTATAAATATATTTATCCCCGCTTTAATGGATTGCAGCAATGTGGAATCGTCAGTGTTAATATCCCAATCGGAAAATAATAAACCTTTAAATGCATATTTTTTTTCAAGCTCTTGCCGTAATGAATCGGTTATGAGGCTATGATTAATTTTTAATGCATGAAAATCCTTTAAATATTTTTGTAGATTTTGGTTAAAAATGCTATCGTTAGAGCTTTGTTGTCCGGTTTTATAATTAAAATTGTATAAACAAGAAATTATTTTTTTGTTGTGAAGGCGGCTATTCCACAATAAAGCAATTTGCAGGTTCTGATTTTTATCATCCGAAAAATAATCAAGGGCTTTATCATTAATTTTATATTCATTTAGTTGTGCCGAAAAATCTATATTTACCGAAGAAAAAGATAAAATTTCGGCAAAGGCATACAGGTATTTTGTCCTGAAATTTCGGTTTTTAACTGCATTCAAAAACATCCCGGTAGGGAAATTAAAATCCGCTTGGTTTAACATTGTCCCTTTTGATGCTATTATTAAAGGTGTTTTTGCAGTAGAACGGCTTGCATTGCTTAATAAAATTTGGGTATTTATATCCGTATTTTTAAAAAGTATGCCGCCCGGATGTACCTTTTTTACTAAAGCTATGAGTTCATTTTTTCTTTCAATTTGAGCATTTTTAATTTCAATCATTAACAGTTGAGCAATTTTATCCTCAATACTCATCTTTTTAAGCAAAGTATCAGCCCAAGCTGTGTTTACGTTTAAAAACGTTTGTTTATCTAAATTTTCCGTTTGCTTTTTGTAAAAGAAAAGTGCATGAACCAATAAAAAAAGTTCAATAATGATTAAAAGTGAAATATAACCGGAAAATAATTTCTTAAACATTTTGAGCGGAATTTTCTCAAAGATATTAAATTCCTAATTTCCCGCTTTATAATTTTGATGATTGGTATAAAATGAATGTTTAAACAGTATAATTTTAAAAATTCAGTTACACCTGAATATTTTACAAAAAATTAAAATTTTTCAGGTGTATCTGAATAATTTTAAAATAATTAATTTTTTCAGCTATGTCTGAATATTTTTCTAATGAATAGCTTAATTCCCCACCAAAATAAAAGGCGACCAAAAAAACGGATGACCGAATTTATTTTCTTTAATCATTTTTAATTTAGCTTGTTGCAAATATTGCGCATACTTAAAGCGTAAATCGTTATTATATTTGCCTTTTAGGAAATTATCATAAAAATCAATCATTAATTTTGATGTAGAAATATCGGAAACTTTCCATAAGGATACGATTAGATTATTGGTGCCTGCATAAAGCAATGCACGACTTAGTCCGATAATCCCTTCGCCTTTCATCACTTTTCCCAAGCCGGTTTCACATGCCGATAATACCACTAAATCAGTGTTCAGTTCAAGATTATAAATTTCACCGGTATATAAAACACCATCATTTCCACCTGCTTTATTGTTTGCTAAAACTATTCCCGATAGTTCCGGTTTTTCCGAGTTTACAAAACCATGCGTTGCAATATGCAAATAGTCGTATTTTTTTATGGCTTCCGATTTAATAAATGCTTCACTGGCATCATCAAACAGGCGCACATCTGCGGGTAGATTATGTTTAACAAATTCATCATCAATAGTTTTTACTTCTTTTTCAGAGCCGGGCAGCGGGGTAATAAAAAAATCATTAACCGTATAATTTGCTACATTATTAAAAACAGGTGCTATACCCAACCATGCTTTTTCATGGGTTTCATTCGATCGGTCTATGGTGCGTTTAATGTTTTTATAATATAAATTTGCTGAATAACTGTATGCAATTGCATATTTTTTTATCAAAAACGGATAATTGTTAAAAGAAATTATTCCTCCTTTATAAATATCTGTCAAGAGCACTTCAAAGGGTAAAAGTCCTAAATTACCGTCTTGTACAATAAGAAGCGTATTAATATTCTCGGGCAGAGGTTTCGGAAAAAGCATTTTATAAAACTCATACGATTTTAAAGGAAGCTGTTTAATATCTTCTGTTTCAGATGAAGTTATTAAATGGCGTAAAGCGTAAATTTTAAAATCAAAATCTTCCGGTTTTTCTGAACGTTCAAGAGTAATACTGTCCTGTGTCAGTGTGAAAATACTAATCAGACTCTCTCCAATGAAATAGCTGCGTAAAGCTGTATTTGGTGGCAAAGTGCTTTGTATATCTTTAACCGATGCATACCGGCTACTGTATTTCATCTCAAAATATTTCGGATAATTGTGTTCAAAACTTTTTATTAGTTTGTTATAGGCATTTTTTACATCAAACAGCTTGGCTCTGATATTCGCTTCTTGCTCTGCATCATACGCATCACCGAGTTGAGTTTCGTAAATAGCAATTTTGTTTTTCAAATTCTTTTCAATAGCCAGTAATGAATCGGGGATACCTGCAAATTTTTGAGCTTCGGCAGCAGCAATAGCTTCTAATAAAA
Source organism: Bacteroidales bacterium (assembly GCA_026988445.1). Lineage (GTDB taxonomy): Bacteria > Bacteroidota > Bacteroidia > Bacteroidales > NBLH01 > NBLH01. The sequence goes on along the minus strand of JALSLF010000345.1, from coordinate 136 downwards.
CGCCTGCCTTATTTTTCTCTGAAAAATAAAACGCTTTCTGTAGATACTTGTTGTTTGGGTCGTCAAACCATAAATGTAATTTTGCACATACATCAATAGCTTGGTCATAAATTGTATTTGATACTTTCCCCAACTC
>JALSLF010000344.1 GCA_026988445.1 Bacteroidales bacterium | reverse complement strand
TGTAGCAAAATATCTTAGTAACAAGTTGCAAGAAAAAGGATATACTGTTTTGTTTTTAAGTAGAACTACACAAAAAACATCTTTGATAAAAACATTTGAGTGGAATTATCAAGAGCAAACAATTGACGATGGAGCATTTAATAAGGTAGATTACATTATTCATCTTGCAGGTGCAAATATTGGAGAAAAAAGATGGACAAATAGAAGAAAACAACTTATTATTGATAGTCGTGTAAAAACAGGACAACTTATCTTTAATAAAATTAATGAACAAAAGAAAAGTTTAAAAGCATTTATATCAGCATCAGCAATTGGATATTACGGAGCAATAACAACTGATAAAGTATTTAAAGAAACAGACTTGCCTGCAAATGACTATTTAGGAAATGTTTGTAATCAATGGGAGAAAATAGCAGATAAATTTGAAGCAAAAGGAATAAGAACGGTTAAAATAAGAACCGGAGTTGTACTAACCGAAAAAGATGGTGTATTATCAAAAATGATAAAGCCCGTAAAAATAGGAATAGGTTCTGCAATTGGTTCAGGAAAACAATATTTACCTTGGATACATATAGATGACCTTTGTGAGATTTATATAAAAGCAATAGAAGATAAGACAATAAGTGGAGCTTATAACGCAGTAGCTCCGGATTATGTTACAAATAAAGACTTCACTAAAATATTGGCATCTGTTTTAGACAAACCTTTTTGGTTTCCCAATGTTCCGGCATTTTTAATAAAAGCAATGTTTGGAGAAATGTCAGATTTACTTTTAAAAGGAAGTAGAGTTTCGTCAGACAGAATTTTGAAAACAGGATATAAATTTCATTTTCCTGAGCTCAAAAGTGCATTAATAAATTTGCTAAAAGATAAAAACGTAACCCAATAGAGTAGATGGCTGACTACCGAATGGTAGCCGGTGCATCTCTCTCACCACCGTACGTCCGCTGGCTGACGGATACGGCGGTTCTCTAAATCTTAGTAAAAGCTGTATTGGTTTCCTACTTGCGCTTTCTTAGACTTGTTAAATTTTTAGCATTATTCGTATTTTTATTATTATTTTTATGGTGTTCCTGAGAGTTTTACACTCAGTAGCTATAAAAAATACTATGAAAATATTAAATAAAATATTAAAAGGCTTTCTATATATTTTACTTCTTCCTATTATTTATTTAATAATTTCATTAGTATTTACGGAAATTACAATAGAAAGAAAGGCTAATTCCTCGATTTCAAACAAGTTTATCTTTCTAAACTCTAATGGAGTTCATTTAGAAATTATTTTATCAAGAAAAGATATAAATCCTGAACTGTTAAAAGGTTTAATATATTCAGAAAATGAAAACTATTTATCATTTGCTTGGGGAGATGAAAATTTTTATATCAATACCCCAACATGGAACGATTTAACTTTTAGCAATGCATTTCAAGCATTATTTATGAAAAGCTCTACATTAATGCATGTAAGCCGATATAGGAATAAACAAAGTGCTTGGATTAAGATAAAAGTAAATGAAGATGAACTTAAAAGGATGAATAAGTATATATTTAGCACATTTAAACACGACAAAAAGGGGAATAAAATTATTCTTAAAGATAAAGGATATTCAAAAACAGACAATTTTTATAAAGCAAAAGGAAGTTACTCTTGCTTTAAAACGTGTAATACTTGGGTTAACTCCGGCTTTAAAAAAAGTGGATTAAAATCTTGTTTCTGGACACCTTTTGACTACGGTTTAATAAAAAAATACAAATAATACCTTAAATCCGCAGCTATCTTCTACTGCAAAGCCAAAAACTTGTCCGACTTTTGGCTTTTTGCTACGAACATAGCTGCGGATTTAAGGTTTCAAAAAAGAAAAAACGTATGAATTAAGTTCCTTAAATAATTATTGTACAAATTCCTCTTCTTTTTTCTTTTGTGCTTTTGTTTTTTGAAGCTTGATGTTCAAATTATCAAATCGTGAAATATCTACC
>JALSLF010000343.1 GCA_026988445.1 Bacteroidales bacterium | reverse complement strand
AATATTAACAAAACAATAAAGCGTCTAAAATGATTTTACAATTATATAATATTTCATTAATAATTAAGCAATACTATTCTTGTTACTTTGTAAAAAAAATATGAATAAAAATAAACGTAAAGTAGAAATTGTAGTACTCTCCGATATTCATCTGGGCACCTACGGATGTCAGGCAAATGCGCTTAAAAAATACTTAAAAAGTGTCCAACCCGAAAAATTAATACTGAATGGAGACATAATGGATATTTGGCAATTTAAAAAAAGATATTGGCCAAAATCGCACATGAAAGTAGTAAAACAAATAGTCAGTTTGGCAGCAGAAGGTGTTAAGACTTACTATATTACCGGTAATCATGATGAAATATTACGAAAATTTGCCGGAATGAAATTAGGCTCATTTCATATTGTAAATGATTTAAAAATTGATTTACCGGATGGCAAAGCTTGGTTTTTTCATGGAGATGTTTTTGATGTAATTATTCAAAACTCAAAATGGTTGGCAAAGTTAGGAGCAGTTGGTTATGATATACTGATTTTGATAAATGTTTTAATAAACTATCTGGCGCGAATTTTTGGAATAAAAAAAATATCCATGTCAAAAAGGATAAAAGATAATGTAAAATCGGCGTTAAAATACATTGATAACTTTGAAGAAACTGCTGCCAGAGCCGGACAGAAAAAAGGCTTTAAATATGTGATTTGCGGACACATACATCAAGCACAAAAACGAATTGTGAAATTTGAACAGGGAGAAATTACCTATCTAAATTCGGGAGATTGGATTGAAAATTTAACAGCTCTTGAATATAATAAAGGTAAATGGAAGGTTTATGAATACAATAAAGACCCTTTAATGAAGGAAGAAAAAACAGAAGATTCGGAAAAAGAACTTGTGATGATTGACCTATCTGCTAACTCATTATTAAAAAATATGTTGGAAGAATTTCAAGTGTGAAATTATGAAAATTTTATATGCAATACAAGGCACAGGTAACGGACATTTAGCGCGTGCGCAAGATGTTATTAAAGTTCTTAAAAAAAAGGTGAATGTTGATATTCTGATAAGCGGTACACAAGCAGATTTAAACTTAAACTATCCGGTTAAATATCGCTTGCACGGACTAAGTTTTATATTTGGAACAAAAGGTGGAGTTGACATTTGGAAAACCTTAACGAATATTAATTTTAAAAAGCTATACCATGAAATTAGCAAACTGCCCGTTGAAGAATATGATTTAGTAATTAATGATTTTGAACCAATATCAGCTTGGGCATGCAAATTTAAAAAAATACCTTGCATTTCATTAAGTCATCAATCGGCAATTTTAAATAAAAATGTGCCTAAGCCCAAATCCTACGATCCCATAGGCTATTTTATTTTAAAATATTATGCACCTGCAGCATATAATTTCAGCTTTCACTTCTCTAACTATAATAAAAATATTTTCACACCGATTATTCGCGATGAAATAAGAACAGTCAGCAAAAAAGATTTAGGCTATTATACCGTATATCTACCTTCGTATAGCGATGAAAAATTAATAGATATATTTAGTCGGTTTAAAAATGTTCAATGGGAAATATTTTCCAAGCACAATAAAAAAGCATTCAGCTGTAAAAATATTAATATATACCCTGTATCAAAAGCACATTTTACCAAAAGTTTATCCGGTTGCAGAGGTATTTTGTGCGGTGCCGGTTTTGAAACACCTGCCGAAGCACTTTTCCTTGGCAAAAAACTAATGGTTATTCCGATGAAAAAACAATTGGAACAACAATACAATGCAGCAGCTCTTAAAAAAATAGGTGTGCCTGTAATCAATAAGCTTGCCTCCGAAAATTATGACACCATTGAAAAATGGTTAAATAACAATCACCGAATAAAAATTGACTATCCGGATACAACCGAAGAAATTATTAATAAACTGTTTTCGTATTATAGTCACAAATGTATATCTACCCCTTTGGATGTAAAATATCAACA
>JALSLF010000342.1 GCA_026988445.1 Bacteroidales bacterium | reverse complement strand
CATATCCGTTGGCTTTCCGGTATTGAAGGATTTATCGGTTTGTTTTTAATGTCCTACTTTACAGTAGCCTTTGTACGTAAAATTTTAAGATAAGCACCTTTTGCAGTTGAATAGTTGAATAGTTGAGAGTTGAAGAGTAGTTTAATAATTGAGAGTTTGAGTTTAATGAGTTATTATAACCAGCCACCGCACCAGCCACCAGCTACCAGCCACCAGCCACCAGCAGCCCAACAATTCAACAATATAACAATCTCCCAATATTATATTATTTACTATATTTGTTGCGTTTATATTCAAAGTTAAACATAAAAATCAATAATTATGACAAAAAAAATATTTTCGACATTTATTATTATAGCAATATTTTTGAGTAATATATCTGCTCAATACAATATTAAATTAACAATTCCGCAATTAAAAAATCAAGAAATAATTCTTGGACACCATTTTGCAACCATGTTAATACCTGACGATACAGTTAAACTCAACAGCAAAGGCAGTGGTATTTTCAAAGGCAAAGAAAGTTTAAAACAAGGCATGTACTTTTTCTTTTTGCCCAATAAAAAAACCTTTGACATCATCATAGGCAAAGATCAAAACTTTGCAATTCATGCGGATACTACCGATTTACAAAACAAAATAAAAGTAGAAGGCGACAGAGAAAATCAAGTTTTTGCCGATTATCAACGTTTTTTAACAAAACAGCGTAAAATTGCTCAAGAACTTACCGAAAAAAGAAAAACGGCAAAAGGCGATGAAAAGAAAAAAACAGACCAAGAATTAAAACAGCTAAACCAAACCGTTCGTAAACAGATAGAAGGTATTATCGCAGCCGCACCCAATGATTTTTTCTCCAAATTTTTAAAAGCAACGCTTGAAATCGAAGTCCCCGACACTATAAAAGACCAAACTGCGCGCTACTATTATTATCGTAATCAATATTTTAAATATTTTGATTATAAAGATGTTCGACTGCTTCGCAGTCCGATTTATGAAAACAAAATTGATTTTTTCCTCGACAAACTTTTACTTCAAGCACCCGATACCCTAATTCAATACGTTGATATGCTCATTGATGGCGCACGCGGCGATAAAGAACTATTTCGCTACATGCTCGTACATCTTTTTAACAAATACGCCAAAAGCGAACTCATGGGCATGGAAAACGTATATGTGCACATTGCCGAAAAATATTATATCCCCGATGCCTATTGGAGCGACCCCGAATTTATATCCGAACTAAAACGAAAAGTAGAACGAAAAAAACAAGCACTCATAGGTATGCAAGCGCCTGAAATTAAAATGATTACACTGCCTGCCGATCCTGCTGATATAGAAGCCTTGCGCGACCAATTAGATGCTCTAAAAGCAAAAGGCGACGAATTCCTTGCCGATAAAAATGCAATAGAGCGCGAAAAAAAAGAATTAATGCAAAATTACCCTGATTTCACCGATTCGGCAGCCACCGAACAGGCAAAAATCAATCACCTTGCAGCCATCCTAAACGATGAATACATTCCTAATTTCGATGGATATACATCATTGCATCAAATTGATACTAAATATCTTATACTTTGGTTTTGGGAGCCCGATTGCAGTCATTGCCAAAAAATGACCCCGGTTTTGGTCAATTTATATAATGAAAAACATCTTCGCGAAAAAGGCGTAACCGTAATGGCTATCTACCTGCACCGAAACATTAACGAGTGGCACAAATACATAGAACATATCAAAAAATGGTACGATTTTGTGTTAGAGCACAACATGGATATATTCCTAAATGTTTGGGAGCCCTTTGGAATATCACATTTCCGCGATAAATACGATATTTCATCAACCCCTGTTTTATATTTAATGGATAAAGACAAAAAAATTATCGCAAAACGCATCAGCCCCGAACAGGCTGTAAACATAATAAACGATTTAGAAAAACAGAAATAGTATTTCGCTTTAATAATCGGGCTGCGACTATAATTTGTAAATTATAGTCGCA
>JALSLF010000341.1 GCA_026988445.1 Bacteroidales bacterium | reverse complement strand
GATTTTTGTACCGGATTATTCCAATTTATGTGGTGTTTATTTCCACTTATGAAAACAGCCAAATGATTTTCTTCGTGATATTTGTCTAAAACATGTTCGCCGGATTTCTCGGGATAAATGGCATAACAATTTCCAAATTCGTAAAATTTTAAATCTTTATTTTTACGGTTTTCATTATAAATAACCGCTTCTAAACCGCCAAAAAGTAAGGATTGACGCAGAGCATCTAAATCAGAACTTAAAGGGTTTAGAATTTTAACCGTATTTTCAGCTTTAAAACCTCCGGTTTCATAATATGCCGATTTTGTTAAAGAGTTTGACATTGCCTCGTGGAAGCCTTTACTGCTTAAAAAATCAGAAATAATATTTTTCCATTTGTTTACATCCGGTTTTGGCGCATAAGATATTGTCGATCTGACATTATTGGAAATATCTATATTATTGTATCCGTATATTCTTAAAATTTCTTCAATAACATCTGCTTCGCGAGTAACATCAACACGATAAGGCGGTACATCTAAAACCAAGCCTTCATCCGTTTCTTCAACAATTTTAATTTCAAGAGACAAAAGAATATTTCTTATCTTATCATGTCCTATTTTCTGACCAATCAACCGGTCAATATGTGCGTATTTTACATGAACACGATGATCTTTCACAGGATTTGGATAAACATCTACTATTTCAGAAGAAATTTGTCCTTCGCCTAAATCTTTCATTAAAAGGGCAGCTCGTTTTAATGCATAAATTACATTATTAGGGTCAATACCGCGTTCAAAACGAAAAGATGCATCGGTTTGCAATACATGACGTTTTGATGTTTTACGAACATAAACCGGGTCAAAATAAGCACTTTCAATAAATACGGTAGTAGTTTTTTCGGTAACACCTGATTTTGCCCCACCAAAAACTCCGGCAATACACATACCCTCTTGGGGATTACAAATCATCAAATCGTTTTCATCTAATTCCCTTTCTTGCTCGTCTAAAGTAACAAATTTACTTCCTTTTTCAAGTGTTTTAACAATTACATGGCGCTCTTTAATCATATCGGCATCAAAGGCATGCAGCGGCTGACCTGTTTCGTGCAAAACAAAATTGGTAATATCAACAATATTATTAATAGGCGTTAAACCTATGGCTTTCAATCGGTTTTTTAACCAATCGGGCGATTCTTTTACTTTTATGTTACTTACGGTAATTCCGGCATATCTTTTACAAGCCTTTTCGTTTTCGATAGTAATTTTTACGGGATAATCATTATTATCGATTTTAAAATCCGCTAATGAAGGTTTTTTATATTCGGTTTTTTTAGTTTGGCTTAAATAAGCCGCCAAATCACGGGCAACACCTATATGCGAAGCTCCGTCAATTCTATTGGGCGTTAAACCAATTTCAAAAATAATATCTTCTTCAATATCGAAATATTCTTTTGCTTTTTGTCCTATTTGCGCATTTTCATCTAAAACAATAATTCCTTCATGGTCTGTACCAATACCTATTTCATCTTCGGCACATATCATTCCTGCAGAAACCTGTCCCCTGATTTTACCTTTTTTAATTTTAACTTCTTTATCACCATCATAAAGAACAGTACCTACGGTTGCTACAACCACTTTTTGTCCTGCAGCTACATTTGGCGCACCGCAAACAATTGGCAAAGGATCCCCTGAACCAATATCTACCTTAGTAATGCTTAAACGGTCTGCATCGGGATGCTTTTCACATTCCAATACCTTTCCGATTACCAAACCTTCCATACCGCCTTTTACCGATTGAAAATGTTCAATGCCCTCCACTTCCAAACCGATATTGGTAAGAATCACCGACATTTCTTTATAATCTAAATCTGTATCGATATATTGTTTTAGCCAGTTGTAAGAAATCTTCATAATAAATTATTTTTATCTTGTTTGCGGAAATATTGTACTAATATCAATTATGCTACTATATTTGTTTAATAAACGGACAAAAGTAAAAATTTGAAACTAAAAACTGAAATTGCTTTTAATTTTTATTGATAATTTTGCATTTTTGCAGTATTATGGAAGATAAAAAATTCTTAATCAAGCCCGAAGATATTAAAGACCTTGTAAAAATGGAAGGTTATTGTTATGTATCGGACAAAATTACCGTTGAAGGTATGAAAATTGGCTTTATGTATCGCGAAAAACCTTTTGATAAAGAAGATACGGGATGGCGTTTTCTTTCCGGAACTGAAACGGAAGAATATTTGGACGATACTACAAATATTATGATTTTGGCTGTAAATACAGTTGCTAATTACGATAAAGCAATTATTCCCTATCTAAAATCAAAAATAGGCACGGAGTGGGAACGTGTAGATGATAAATTTATTGAGCTGAAAGATTAGAAGCTAAATTAAGCTAAATTGAGCTATTAAAGCAGCTCTCTAAATTTTTATATATTATTGATTTTCAGACATTTTACATCTGTTATTTATCAAGACATTGATAAGTGCTTGCACTTTGGCAAGTCAAAATTTAACGAACTATTTGATACAATTCATTTATTATTTTATCATCGGGTTTTAATTTCAGGGCTTGTTCCAAAGCTGATTTTGCTTGCCGGTAATCATCAGCCATTAAAGTAAGTACTCCAAACATGGTATAAGTCAGATAGTAATTTTTATCAATATCATAAGCTAAATTCATATATTTATTTGACTCCTGAAAATTCATATTCAACATTTCCAAAACCGATAAGCCTAAATATGCATCAATAGCCTTTGAGTTAATACTGAGTGCATTTTGATATGCCTTTTGTGCATCAACGAATTTAGAACTTTGTAAATATGAGTTTCCCAGACGAATATAATCTTCCGAATTATTTAAAACCAGGTTTCTATTTAAGTCAATTTTTTCTTTAAGCGTATTAATTGCTTCGGCAGTATCTTTTTTAAGAAAATAGTGTACTGCAAATAAAATATCATAATCGTTGGATAATTCATCTTTTGGATAAAAGCTCATCATTTCTTTAAAGTATTTTATTGAACCGTCTAAATCATTTTGTAATAAACAGATAAATCCCAATGACTTATACAAAATATGTTTATTCTTATAAGTTGAATTTGAAACGGCTTTTGTAAAAAACTTTTTTAACTGTTTAAGCTGAGTTTTATCCGTTTCGCTGAGTTTTATTTCGCCATTGCTTATATCATCAATACTAGAATACTTTACATATAATGCAAATAACTGCCCAACATGATACAAAACAGTAAAAGCTTTATCCTTATATTTGTCTGACGCAGCTTTTATCTTACTTAAATCAAACAGTTTTTGAGCAGTAATACTTTCCATATTGTTCATCATTGTACTATCGTACAATACTTTAAATATTTCAATAGTCAAAATATTCACATAAGGTTCTACATCGTTCGGTTTCTTTTTCAGAAACACATTATTTACTTTTTCAGCCTTTTGTATATCGCCCGAAGTTGCTAAATACATAGGCAACAATTTTAAAACAAGTGTGTCCTCAGGGTTCATTTGATAGGTCATATTCAAATAAGCCTGAGCATATTCTTGATTTCCCGCATCAAGATACAATTGTGCCATATCTAAATAATATTCTGGATTTAAACTATCTTTTTTTATTTCAGAAGCTATTAGGTTATAAGTATTTACAAAGTAAGGATAAGCGTTTTGTTCCATGGAATAACGTCTGTATATTTTAGCAATTTCTACAAAATTTTTCCAATCGCTAAAATCTCCTTTTAAATTATTGATATATTTTACCGTATCTTTTAATTGGGGTATTTTAACTTTTAAATCCGGGGCTTGATTTCTAATCTCATCAGTAACATAGGAATAATTCATATTTACATGAGGTTTCATCAATTTAACGGCAATAGCTTTTAAGTAAACAGGTAGAGTATCCGTTCCATTTGTTTGTGAATAAACTAATGTGAAAGAAAATAAGCTAATATAAAATAAAAACAGTTTTTTTCGGTTCATAAAAAATGGCTTTAAAGTTTGATTAAAGATACAAAAAAATCCCAAACATGATTTTTATATGCTTGGGATTTAAGTTAAATAGTACTAAAATTTATTTCTTTTGCACTTTACCGGGAAGTGATTCCATAATTTTAGCAATTACCCGGGGTGTATTTTGCTCGCGTTTTTTAGGATTTTCATTAATAGTTCCTACGCCTATACCTTGCCAAATTAATTTTTTGCTACTGTTATCGAAAATGTCAATAATCAATGTTCCTACTGTGTAGGTTTCAGTATTATAAGTTGTATGGGTTGTACCCATACCGAAGCCGGGACCATAGCCGTAATATCCAAATCCCGCATAATAACCATATCCTCCCATATAGGTAGAATAGGCAGTAGTTTGTTCTTTCTCATCTAAGATTATATAGGCACTAACACTTACATCACTATTTGATTCTGCATATTTATATCCGCGCAATTCCATTTCGTGTTTTATTGCATCTACAATTCTTTTACGGTCAAAATCATTTACCATATGCGAAACATCTTCGCGCCAAGGTAATAGATTATAAGTCTTATACTTACTAAAATTTACATTTGGGTCATAATCACTGGTTACTTTTAGCGTAGAACATGAGCTTAATATCAATGTTAGCGCAAAAAATAATACAAAAATTTTCTTCATATCTTCTGATTTTAATTTTTATAATATGAACAAATATACAATTTTTTATTTTTTAAACTGCTCATTTCATCTATTTAACATTTTTTTTTGCGGGACACCGGACAAATATTCATAAAGAACGTCTCTAAATATTACAATAAGTTAGCAATTTTATATTTCAGTTCGTCCGGTTTAATTGGTTTTTGCAAATAATCGTTACAACCAATTTTTTCACACTGTTGCCTGTAATCTTCTTCCATAAAAGCAGATTGCACAATAATCGGAATATTTCTTATCGTTCGGATTATTTTTGATGCTTGAATACCATTTAGTTTGGGAAGTTGTAGATCCATTAAGACTAAATCAATTTCAGGTATTGCTTTCACTTTTTCAATTGCTTCAATACCATCCGAAGCTGATATTATTTTTATACCTGTTGATTTTAAAATCTCATTAATTAAAAGTACTGACTCGTACACATCATCAACCACTAAAATAGTTTTATCTTGCCAATTTAGTTCTTTTTTATATTCAACACTTTTGGTTTCATTAATTATCTTAACAGGGATTGAAAAATAAAAGTGAGCTCCTTTAGCTACTTCACTTTTCAACCAAATTTTTCCATTCATCAAATCAACTAATGCTTTTACAATAGATAACCCTAATCCCGTTCCACCATATTTTCGTGTTTTTGTATCATCTGCCTGACGAAATTTTTGAAAAATTATTTGCTTTTTTTCTTTTGAGATACCTATACCCGTATCTTTAACAAAAAATACGAACTTATTATTTTCTTCTATTTTGTAGCCAAAAGTAACAGTTCCCGACTCGGTAAATTTAATAGCATTTCTAATTAATTTTGAGAAAATCACTCCCAATTTGTTTTTATCTGCTTCTATCTTTATTTCCCAATCCGGTATATCAAGCAGTAGGTTTAAACTTTTATTATCTTGAATATAAATTTCCTGACTAAAAGTTTTAAATAAATCTTGAAAAAAATCATGCAAAAGAAAAACAGTAGAAGATAGCTTAATTTCATTAACTTGAAGTTTGGAAATCAATAATATATCATCAATTATATTCAGTAATTGTTTGCCATTTGTTTGAATTAAATCAAGAAATTTTTCCGATTTCTCCGGTTCCAGTTTATAATCTCGTATCAATGAGCTAAAGCCTAGAATGGCATTTAATGGTGTTCTAATTTCATGCGACATATTTGCCAGAAAAGAAGATTTTAAACGGTCTGATTCTTCTGCTTTTTCTTTTGCCTTTTTAAGTTCTACTTCTACTTTTTTCTTTTCGGTAATATCTTCTTTTATAGCCATAAAATGAGTTATTTCGCCTTGCTCATTTTTAATGGGGGTGATCATGGTGCTTTCCCAATATAAAGTTCCGTTTTTCTTTTTATTAAATAATTCTCCTGTCCAGCTTTTACCTGCTAAAATTGTATCCCATAAATTTTGATAAAACTCATTTGAATGATGTCCTGATTTTAAAATTCTTGGAGTTGTCCCCATAACTTCATCAGAAGAATAACCGGTATGTTTATAAAATTGTTCATTCACAAAAATTATCTTACCTTCTTTATTAGTAACAAGAACACAGGCTGGCGTTCTATTGATACCTTCTGATAAAATTTTTAATTGTAATTGATTCTTTTGCTGTTGGGTATAGTCTTCCACTATAGCCATTACTTTATCATTCCCCTCCATAACAGCAGGTAAGATATGAACGCGTACAAACAATTTTTTTTTCCAAACAGAAGTGTAATTATATACTTTATGAAAAATGTCTCCTTTATCAAAACACGCTTCAATATCAGATAATAATTCCGTATTTTTTAATGTGGGTATTTCAAAAATATTATATTTTTTACTAATTTCAGGAGATGGCGCACCTAATATTTGTGCCATTGCACTATTAATTGCTTCTATTGAGCCATTTTTATTGATTATAAAAATACCTAAGGGAATATTGTTAAATAAATTTCGGAACCTAAATTCATTTAGCTTAATTTTTTTATAAGTATTTTCAAGTTCAGCTCGTGCATTAATTCGTTTACTAATATCTCTGATAATAGAAAAATAACTGCCATCCGGTAATTTTTTTGATTTCATTTCTACCGAAATAAGCTGCCCCGACTTGGTTTTTATGCAACGTTCTAAAAAAACAATTTTGTTATTTTCAATTTCATCAATTTTAAAAGGATACCTGTTTAAGCTTTTTTCATCAAATAAATTTGCCAAAGGATTTAAAAGAAGCTCTTTTTTGGAATAACCGGACAGTACTGTCATTTGCATATTTACATCAATAATAATCAACTGCTTATTAATAATGCATATAGCATCAGGGGCTTCATCTAAAATTTGATGATAATCAAGTTTTGGCTTCACGGTTTGTTTGGTTTAATAGATAATAAATATACTACATTTTTAGTATTTTTCAAATTTCTATCAGGTTTTTCAATTCCCTAAAGCTAAAAAAAGGAGCTTAAAGCTCCTTTTCCCCTAATTTATTACTGCATTAAAAAGCAGTAACTATACATTATTCCATATCCATACCTTCAAAATCATCGCCGTTTACACCTTTTCTATTTTTTTTATCTTTATAATTATTAATCCGGTATGTAAGTGAAAGCATAAAAACTTGTCCTTGCCTTACAAAATCTGTACGAACATAAAAATCATCAGACTCACTGGTGAATCTATGTCCGAAAGTGTTGAAAATATCTTTAAGTTGAGCTGTAATACTTAGCTTTTTATTTAATAAATCTTGACGAACAGCAATACTTGCAAAATAAAATGCATCTCGTGTTCCTTGCGCTGTAGCCGAAGGTGCTGTATAAAAACCTGTTAATTGAATACGAGTATTCGTTTTAAACGAAAAAGTATTATTTAACCTGAAACGCCAATTAAAAGATTCTTCTGAAATATTGTCTCCATCAATTTCTCCAAGTATTGAATAGTAGTATGATGATAAACTACCATTTAAACGCCACCACTTCAATAAATTAAGATTAGCAACAAACTCCATTCCTAAAGAATTATCATGATTAAGATTATCATAAGTGGTGTACAAAATATTATCATCACCTAATACACGAATACGTGTAAAAATATTATTTGTTCTTCGATAAAATGCCTCTACTGACACAAAAGATTTTTTAAAACTTTTTTGATAATTTAATTCGTAGGAATCCACATACTCAGGTTCCAATGCAGGATTTCCTACTTGAATATTATAAGGATCAGAGTAATTAGGAAAAGGGTTAAGGTTTCTTCCTCGCGGACGATTAATCCTACGGCTATAGCTTAGCTGTATTTGTTGTTTTTTATTTAGTTCTCGAGTAATGTACGCACTTGGAAAATAATCAAAACGGTTAACCGGAAACTTATCCCCTGTTGTATATTGGTCGATTAAACGGTCGGTATATTCCATTCGTAAGCCTAATTTATAATCAAAACCTCCAATGCTATTAGCATAAGTACCATAAATAGCTTGTATATTTCTATCGTATTTTAAAGAATTTGACAACACTGTATCAATAATCCAAGTTCCTAACGAATCATAACTGTAAACATAATCTGAGTTTGTATAATCCAAACGTCCTTGCCAACCGGCTTCTAACATTCCGTTAACACCAACCGGCGAAGTATAATCAAACTGATAACGATAACTTTCTCTCGGACTGATAACATCGGCTTTTCTTTTCTCCGGATTATTATCTATAATGTTATCATCATTATCAGTAATGTATTTATTTTGATCATCAAATCGTAAACCGTCCCATTTAGAATAAAAAAGTAAGGTTTCAAATTTTTGATTTGGTTTCTTCAACTTTAAAGTATAAGTTAAATCAATATTATAAGCGGTTCCTAAATACCCGAATGTATTATCACGTAAATAATAATCTTCTACATTAAAAGGCTTAGACCATTCATGATAATACGATTCAGCAATACGTTGAAACTCTCTGTCTCCATATCTTCCTGAAAGGCTAATCGTATTATTGTCATTAATATAGTAATCTACGCCTCCACGAAAACCCAAACCATAAATATCCACATTTCTTTCTCCCGAATAATTCATAAAAAATGTTGTATCCGGATAATAAGTAATTCGTTCTTGATAACCGCTACCGTATCTTTTTTCATCACGATAATCCATACCTGCCGTAAAGCTGAACTTTCCTGCTTTATAGTTTAATAAAATATCTCCTTTGTACCTGTCTTGTGTACCGGCTGATAAGTTTATTATTCCATTAAAACCGGCATATTTTTTCTTTTTCATAATAACATTAATAATACCGGCAGCACCATCGGGGTCATATTTGGCAGAAGGATTGGTAATAATTTCTATATTTTCTATAGAGTTGGCAGGAATTTGCTGCAAAACATCACTTGCATCCAAAACCGTAGGTTTTCCATCAATTAAAACGGTAAAATTTCCACTTCCGCGTAAAGACACATTACCATCTATATCTACATCTATAGACGGAGTGTTTTCCAAAATATCCACAGCCGAACCGGCTGCTGAATTCATATCTTGACTAACATTTACCACTTTTTTATCAATTTTGTACTGAACATGAGCCTTATCGGCAACAACATTTACATCATCAACTTCAATTGAAGATGCTTCGAGAATAATTTTACCAAGATTTTGTTCAATGCCTTGCCCTTTACCCCTACCTTTAGGTGCAATATAAACTGGTTTGATTACCTTTGTATTAAAACCAATAAATTTTATATGCACCGCATAGGCTCCAAGTTTTATTTTTTCAATTTTAAAATGTCCTTTATCGTCCGTAATCCCACCTGTAACCAGTTTATTATCACGCAAAGAAAATAAAGAAACCGTTGCATATTCAACAGGTGTACCATCCGTATCATAAATTGTACCGCTTAACACACCTATCTCAGGCATTTGGCGACCTTCACCACCGCCTCCCTGATGTTGTGCAAATAGTTCTAAACTAAAACCAATTAAACAGATTATCCCCAGAAATTTCAATTTTTTCATAATATACTTTTAAATTCAATATTTATTTTCAATTAAATTTATTAAGGTGTAATATTCTTCCTTAGTCTATATGACACAATGATTAAAAAAAACTTGCGTTGAAAGATGTTTTTTTTGTTCTGTCAATAAAAATGTATTTTTGTAAACAGAAAAAATAAGCGAGTAAAATGCAGTTACTTGAAGAAACATACAACAAATTAAAAGATATTTATCCTGAATTTGATAAAAATGAATTTTTATCATTATGGAATTATCTTAACGATATTGAAGATTTTAAAACTAAACCTGTCGTTAATAAATTAGAAACCGCCGTTGAAATAAGTAGAATTAGTATCAATGAAATTAATTTAAGTTCTATAACTATCATTGCAGTATTTCTTTACGTTTTTACCCCAAATAAATTGTTTAAAAAAGAAAAAATTGAAGAAATCTTCGGAAAAGAAATTACCGGAATTGTTTTAGGATTAACAAAAATACCTGCTATTCAATTAGATAAACTAAGCATACAAACAGAAAAATTTATTAATTTACTATTAACTATTTCAACAGATGTTCGTTCTATTCTGATAAAACTTGCAGAAATGCTCTATTACCTGCGCAATTTAAAAAATACACACAGAAACGAACAAATAAAAACGGCTTCGGAAATCTCCGTTTTATATGCTCCCATTGCTCACCGTTTGGGTTTATATGCCCTAAAAACCGAAATGGAAGATCTTTCGATGAAATATCTTCATCCGGATATTTACAAAGATATAGCTAGAAAATTAGAAGCAACCAAAGCATCGCGTAATCAGTACATTGAACAATTTATTAGTCCTTTAAAAAAAGAATTAGCAAAACAAGCTGTAAATTGTGAAATAAAAGGTCGCCCCAAATCTATTTATTCAATTTGGAATAAAATGAAAAAACAGGGCGTTGAATTTGATGAAGTTTATGATAAATTTGCCATTCGCGTAATAATTGATACAGACTTGTCGCAAGAAAAAGCAAAATGTTGGCAAGTTTATTCAATAATTACCGACAAATATGTTCCAAATCCGCGGCGTTTGCGCGATTGGATATCGGCACCTAAAGCAAGCGGTTACGAATCCTTACATACTACCGTAATAGGACCCGAAGAAAAGTGGGTGGAAGTGCAAATCCGTACACGCCGTATGGACGAAATTGCCGAAAAAGGTCAAGCCGCGCATTGGAAGTACAAAGAAAACAAAGCAGGACAAGCCAAATCGGATTGGTTAGGGAAAATTAGAGAAATTCTTGAAAAACCGGATAAATCATTTCAACAATCAAGTAATGAAGAAGATAAAGCGAAGCTTTATACCGACGAAATTTTTGTGTTTACGCCAAACGGAGATTTAAAACGCTTACACAAAGGATATACTGTTCTTGATTTTGCTTTTTCAATTCATACCAATATCGGCGAAAAATGTACAGGAGCTATTGTTAACGGAAAAATTGAAAACATACGTCATGTATTAAAAAATGGTGATGAAGTAAAAATATTAACATCCAAAAATCAAAAACCCAAATATGAATGGCTGGATATTGTAAAAAGCCCTCGTGCGCGCGCAAAAATTAAGCGCGTGATTAAAGCCGAAGCTTATAAAGATTTAGACGCAGGAAAAGAAGCTGTAAAACAAAAACTTTCTCAACTAAAGATTGATTTTAATGATATTCATATCAATAAATTAGTTATTTATTTTGGTTTTAAAACCACATTGGATTTTTATCAAGCTGTTGGCGAAGGTAAATTGGATATTCATAAAATAAAAAAGGCTTTTGCAGAAATCTATGAAAAAGAAAATGAAGAGCAAGTTGAAGAGCAAAGCAAACTTCGTATCCTTAATAAAAAAATTGACAAACAGTATCAACAAGATTATCTGATAATAGAAAATAATCTTCAAACTATAGACTATCATCTTGCTAAATGTTGCAATCCTATACCCGGCGATGAAATATTTGGTTTTATTACCGTAAGCAAAGGAACAAAAATACATAAAAAAACCTGTCCGAATGCAAAAGATATGCACACACGTTTTCCGTACCGTATTGTGGAAGCAAAATGGAATACAGAACATGAAAAGGGCGAATTTAATGTACAAATACACATCAACGGAAAAGACAAAGTAGGTATTGTAAGTACCATTACTGAAATTATAGCCAAAGAATTTAAGTTAAATATGCGTGCATTAACCATTCACCCGAGAAAAAATAATCTTTTTGAAGGAATCATCATTACATCGGTAAATAATTCGAAACAACTCAATAATTTAATAGAGCGGTTGAAAAAAATTGAAGATGTTTACGAAGTAAAAAGAAAGGTAAATTAAATTACAAATTTTCATTAACAAATAAATATGAGCAAAATATCTTGGAAACCGGGAACGGTTCTTTATCCGTTACCCGCTGTTATGGTAAGTATGGGCAGCCAAGCCAATGAATACAATATTATAACCGTATCATGGACGGGAACTATTAACAGCGACCCTCCCATGTGCTATATTTCTGTCCGTCCGGGACGGTATTCATACAATATTATCAGACAGAACATGGAATTTGTTATTAATCTAACAACCAAAGATTTAGCACATGCAACAGATTGGTGTGGAGTTAAATCGGGTAAAGATTTTAATAAATTTAAAGAAATGAAACTGCATACGGAAAAAGCACAAATAGTAAAAGCACCTTTAATAAAAGAGTCTCCTTTAAATATAGAGTGTAAAGTTAAGCAAATCATTCCTTTGGGCACGCACCATATGTTTATTGCCGAAGTAGTTGCCGTTAATGCAGACGAAAGCCTTATTGATAAAGAAACAGGTGCTTTCAAATTAAGTAGTGCAGGATTAATTTCTTATGCTCACGGATTTTATTATAAACAAGGCACAGAAATTGGTAAATTTGGTTTTTCGGTAAATAAAAAAAACAGGTGGAGAAAAAATAAAAAAAAGTAAGGGGTTTAAATGTCTTACTTTTGTGATTATGATTACTTTGATTAAATAAAAATTTCATTACCTTATAAACATGCCCTTTTTTAAACACGAAAAAAACAGCTTATCAACGCAAAGATTCATGGATGCTAATACAAAAAATTTTCGTCTGATTTTCTTTGCTTTCATTGTTGGTTTAGTATCCGGCATTGTTGGTTCTTTATTTCGATATATCTTACATCTGATAGAAGTTTTTCGTGATTATTTATATTCTAACGTAGATAAAACGGATTTATTTAGTTGGTTTTTCCCCTTGATATTAGGTATCAGTGGAGTAGCTGTATCTTTATTTTTAATCAAGAAATTTGCTCCGGAAGCATCCGGAAGTGGAGTACAGGAAATTGAAGGAGCATTGGATAATCTTCGTCCTTTACGATGGAAAAAAATAATACCTGTAAAATTTATTGCATCATTGTTTTCATTAGGAAGCGGGTTTTTATTAGGGCGAGAAGGACCGACCATTCAATTAGGGGCAAACATAGGAAAAATGATTAAAGATGTTTTTAAACAAGCAGATGATGAAAATAATCCCTTAATTTCAGCCGGAGCCGCAGCCGGTCTTGCAAGTGCATTTAATGCTCCTTTTTCAGGAATAATTTTTGTTATTGAAGAAATGCACGGACATTTTAAACATAACTTTTTTTCAGTAGCAGCCATTATGCTGGCATCCGGCACTTCGGATCTAGTATCAAGAGCATTAATCGGAGCAAACCCGGTTATAAAAATGACCCTTTTCAATACACCGTCTTTATCAGCGGTTTTGCTATTTATTTTTTTAGGCATTATACTTAGTTTTATCGGATTTTTTTTCAATAAACTACTAATAATATCTTTAGACTTTTTTAACAATTATAAAAATAAGTTAATCCTATTAAGCATAATATCCGGTGTATTAATTGCAGTAATAGGTATTTATAGTCCGGACATGATTGGTGGAGGATACAAAACAATTAGAATGG
This sequence comes from Bacteroidales bacterium, assembly GCA_026988445.1. Classification (GTDB taxonomy): domain Bacteria; phylum Bacteroidota; class Bacteroidia; order Bacteroidales; family NBLH01; genus NBLH01. The sequence goes on along the minus strand of JALSLF010000341.1, from coordinate 343 downwards.
CTTTAGATAACTCAATTACTTTACAATTTCTTATTGTTCTGTTTTTGGGAAGATTTATACTAACGATTTTTAGTTATGGAATCGGTTTACCGGGTGGAATATTTGCTCCTCTTCTGGCAATAGGGGTGCTTACCGGAATATTATTTGGAGCTGCAACTCAAGAATATTTTCCCGGACTGGTACAAAACCCTGGAATATTTGCGGTGGCAGGAATGGCAGGGATATTTGCAGCAACAATTAGAGCTCCGCTTACAGGATTAATACTTGCCGTTGAAATGACTTCAAATTTTGAATTAATATTACCTTTAATATTTACATCAGTTACAGCTTCATTATTTACCAC